>NZ_JBYTEP010000018.1:0-68099 GCF_058792015.1 Cellulomonas sp. EB106-03-03-XG116 | reverse complement strand
GCCGTGCACCAGCGCCGCGGCCGCCGCGAGCGCCGCCGCGAGCGGGGGGTCGTCCAGCACGTCCGCGGCCCGGCCGGCGAGCAGCGCCCCCAGCACGCCCGCGAGCACGTCGCCCGCGCCGGCGGTGGCGAGCCAGCCCGGGGCGTCCGCCTGCGCGTACACCGCGCCGCCCGCGCCCACGACCACCGTCGTCGAGCCCTTGAGCAGCACCGTCGCGCCCGTCAGCTCGTGAGCCCGGCGCGCCCACCGCAGCGGCTCCGCCTCGACCGCGGCCCGCTCCACGTCCTCACCGAGCCGGCCCAGCAGCGTCGCGAGCTCGCCGGCGTGCGGGGTGAGCACGCACCACGGCGCCAGCTCCCGGGGCGCCAGCGCCAGCGCCCCGGCGTCGAGCACCGCGGGCAGCCCCGCCGCGAGCGCCGCGCGCAGCGCGTCGCTCACCCGCCGCGCCTGCTTGGCGTGCCCCGGGTCCACGCCCGGTCCGAGCAGCCACGCCTGCACCCGGCCGGTCCCCGCGACGACCTCGGGCCGGGCGGCCAGCACCGACCGCGCGACCCCCGACGGCCCCACGTACCGGACCATCCCGACGCCCGACAGCGCCGCGGCCGACACCGTGAGCACCGCCGCGCCCGGGTACGACGGCGTCCCCGCCACGACGCCGAGCACCCCGCGGCTGTACTTGTGGTCCTCCGGCCCGGGCACCGGCCACAGCGCGGCGACGTCGGCCGGGGCGAGCCGCGCGACAGCGGGGTGCTCCGGCAGCACCAGGCCGAGGTCGACCACCTCCACCCGGCCGGCGCGCCGCGACGCGGGCGGCAGCAGCAGCCCGGGCTTCGCCGCGCCGAACGTCACCGTCAGCCCGGCCGGCAGCACCGGGCCGCCCGGCAGCGACCCGTCGTCCACACCCACGCCGCTCGGCAGGTCGACCGCCACGACCAGCGGGCCGCCACCCGCCTCCGTCGCGCCGCGGGGACCGCCGACGGTGCTGCCCGCGTCCTCCGACTCGAGGAGGTCGGCGAGCAGCCCGGCGAGCAGGCCCGCGACGCCGCGCGGCGCGCCCCGGCCCCCGATGCCGAGGAGGCCGTCCAGCACGACGTCGGCGGCGTACGCCTCCGCCACGGCGTCGCCGAGCCAGACGCCGGGCAGGCCGGCGGCGTCGCCCGGGCGGTCCTCGCCGCGCGGGGCGGCCCCGCGCGGGGCGCCGTCGTCGTCCGCCCCCTGCTCGACGGCGCGCACCGCGTGCCCACCGGCCCGGAGCAGCGCCGCCAGCCCTTCCGCGTGCGGCGCGTCCGTCGCGCACACCGCGACCACCCGCACGCCCCGCCGGGCCAGGTGGGCCCCCGCGTGCAGGGTGTCGCCGCCGTTGTTCCCCGACCCGACCAGCGCCACCACCGTCGCGCCGCGCACCTGTCCGCGACGGTCGGCGAGCTCCGCCTCGACCCGCGTCGCGAGGGCGGACGCCGCGTGCTGCATCAGCGGCACCCCCTCGGCGAGCAGCGGCTCCTCCGCCGCACGGACCTCGGCTGCCGTGTACCCCAGGATCATGCGTCCATCCTGGCCGAGGCCCGCGCCGGGCGCGCGTGGTCGCGGGCGGGCGCTGCGTGCGTGGTCGCCGTCCGGCGCTCCCCCCGCTCCGGGGATAGGTTGCGGCACATGCGCTTCGGACTCTTCATCCCCCAGGGCTGGCGGCAGGACCTCACGGGCATCGAGGCCCGCGACCACTGGTCCGTCATGAGCGGCCTCGCCACGTACGCCGACCAGGGCGACGCCTTCGACTCCATCTGGGTCTACGACCACTTCCACGCGGTGCCCGAGCCCAACGGCGAGGCCACCCACGAGGCCTGGAGCCTCATGAACGCCTACGCGGCGACGACCAGCCGCGTCACGCTCGGCCAGATGTGCACCTGCATGGCGTACCGGAACCCGGCGTACCTCGCGAAGGTCGCGGCCACGGCCGACATCATCTCGGGCGGCCGCGTCCAGATGGGCATCGGCGCCGGCTGGTACGAGCACGAGTGGCGCGCCTACGGCTACGGCTTCCCGACGGCGGGCGAGCGGATCGCCATGCTCGACGAGGGCGTGCAGATCATGAAGCAGCTCTGGACCAACGGCGTCGCGACCCTCGACGGGCGGCACTACCAGGTCGACGGCGCCCAGCTCGCCCCGCTCCCCCTGCAGGTCGACGGCCCGCCGCTGTGGATCGCGGGCGGCGGCGAGCGGAAGACCCTGCGCGTCGCGGCCGAGCACGCGGCGTACACGAACTTCGACGGCACCCCGGAGGGCTTCGCGCACAAGAGCCGGGTGCTCCAGGAGCACTGCGCCGCGATCGGGCGGGACGTCGACGAGATCACGCGGTCGGCCAACTACAACGTCGTGATCGGCGCGACCGAGGCCGAGGTCGACGACCGGATCGCCTGGGTCGAGGAGCACTACGCGCGCACCGTCCCGGACAAGGCCCCGGGGGTCGCGGAGGAGTTCCGCCGCGGCCCGCTCGTCGGCACCCCGGAGCAGATCGTCGAGAAGCTGACCGAGCTGCGCGGCCTGGGCATGACCTACGCGATCACGTACTTCGCGGAGGCGGCCTACGACCGCTCGGGCATCGAGCTCTTCGAGCGCGAGGTCGTCCCCGCGCTGCGCTGACCCGGCGTCCGCGTGCGGCGCCCGCGCCGGGCGCGGTCGTGCGCGCCGAGCGCGGTCGTGCGCGCCGAGCGCGGTCGTGCGCGCCGAGCGCGGTGGCTCCGGCTGCCTCGCTCGGCGCGTCGCACCGCGCTCGGCGCGACGCCGGGCGCGGGCACGTGCCGGGCGCGGCCCGGGCCGCGCGTCGGGACCGCTCAGTCCGACTCCGCGACCACCATCGCCGACGCGATGCCGGCGTCGTGGCTCAGCGACAGGTGGAAGCGGGTGACGCCCCGGGCGGCCGCCGCCGCCGCGACCGTGCCGGTGACCTCGACGACCGGCTGCTCCCCGCGCACCCGGCGCACCGTCGCGTCCTGCCAGGACATCCCCGCGGGCGCACCGAGCGACTTCGCGATCGCCTCCTTCGCGGCGAACCGCGCGGCCAGCGACGCCGGCGCCAGCTCCCGCTCCTCGGGCGTGAACAGCCGCTCGCGCAGCGCCGGGACCCGCTCGACCGTCGCCAGGAACCGGGCGACGTCGACGACGTCGATCCCGACGCCGACGATCACTCGACCGTGACCGACTTGGCCAGGTTCCGCGGCTGGTCCACGTCCAGGCCGCGGGCCGTGGCGAGCTCGCACGCGAAGATCTGCAGCGGCACGACCGAGAGCAGCGGCGCGAGCAGCGTCGGGCTCTGCGGCACGTAGAACACCTCGTCGGCGTACGCGCGCACCGCCTCGTCGCCGTCCTCCGCGATCACCAGCGTCCGCGCGCCGCGCGCCCGGATCTCCTGGATGTTGGAGACGACCTTCGAGTGCAGCGAGTCGCGGCCGCGCGGGCTCGGCACGATGACGAACACCGGCTGCCCGGGCTCGATCAGCGCGATCGGGCCGTGCTTGAGCTCGCCCGCGGCGAAGCCCTCGGCGTGGATGTACGCGATCTCCTTGAGCTTCAGCGCGCCCTCCAGGGCCACGGGGAAGCCCACGTGCCGGCCGAGGAACAGCACGGAGGAGGTGTCCGCCATCCACCGCGCGATCTCCCGCACCCGGCCCGAGCGGTCCAGGACGTCCTGGATCTTGTCCGGCATGGCCCGCAGGTCCTCGAGGATCTCCGCGATCTCGTCCGCGAACTTGTTGCCGCGCAGCTGCGCCAGGTACAGGCCGAGCAGGTAGGCGGCGGTGATCTGCGCGAGGAACGCCTTGGTCGACGCCACGGCGACCTCGGGGCCGGCGTGCGTGTAGAGCACCGCGTCGGACTCGCGGGGGATCGTGGACCCGTGGGTGTTGCAGATCGCCAGCACCTTCGCGCCCTGCTCGCGGGCGTGCCGGACGGCCATCAGCGTGTCCATGGTCTCGCCCGACTGCGAGATCGCGACGACGAGCGTCCGCTCGGTCAGGATCGGGTCCCGGTACCGGAACTCGTGCGCCAGCTCGACCTCGACGGGGATCCGGCACCAGTGCTCGACGGCGTACTTGGCCACGTGCCCGGAGTACGCGGCCGTGCCGCAGGCGATCACGATGATCTTGTCGACCGACCGCAGCACCGACTCGGAGATCTTGAGGTCGTCGAGCACCAGGCGGCCCTGGGTGTCCGTGCGGCCCAGCAGCGTGTCCTGCACGGCCTGCGGCTGGTCGGCGATCTCCTTCTCCATGAAGGAGCGGAAGCCGCCCTTCTCCGCCGCGGCGGCGTCCCAGTCGATGGTGTACTCGCGCCCCTCGGCGGGGTTGCCGTCGAAGTCCGTCACGGTGACCGAGCGCGGCGTGATGACCACGACCTGGTCCTGCGCGAGCTCCAGCGCGCGGCGGGTCTCCGCGATGAACGCGGCGACGTCCGAGCCCAGGTAGTTCGCGCCCTCGCCGAGCCCGACGACCAGCGGCGAGTCGTGCCGCGCGCCGACCACCGTGTCCGGGTGGTCCTCGTGCACCGCGAGCAGCGTGAACGTGCCGTGCAGGCGGCGGACCACCTGGCGCATGGCCTCGCCGAGGTCCTTGACCTCCGCGTACGCGCGGGACAGCAGGTGCGCGACGACCTCGGTGTCCGTCTCGGAGAGCAGCTCGGCGCCGTCGGCCAGCAGCTCCTCCTTGAGCACGGCGAAGTTCTCCACGATGCCGTTGTGGATCAGCGCGAGGCCGCCCGCGACGTGCGGGTGCGCGTTGACGTCGGTCGGGCCGCCGTGGGTCGCCCACCGGGTGTGCCCGATGCCCGCGGTCGCGCCCGGCAGCGGACGCTCCTCCAGGAGCCCCGTCAGGTTCACGAGCTTGCCGGCCTTCTTGGCCGTGGCCAGGCCCTCCGGGGTGACGAGGGCGACGCCCGCCGAGTCGTACCCGCGGTACTCGAGGCGACGCAGACCCTCCAGGACGACCCCGAGCGGTCGGCCGTCCGGCCCATGGTCACCGACATACCCGACGATTCCACACATGGGCGGGAGTCTAGCCGCGGCGCGGGGCGCACCGCCGCGGCGCAGGTCACGTCCGCGCGACCCCTGCTCCCGGCGGGCGCGACCGGCGGCATCGTGCAGAATCGTCGGGTGCGCGCCACCGACGTCCCCGGGCAGACCTCCCCGTACGTGGAGCTCGACCGGGACTCCTGGGTCCGCCTGTCGGAGTCCACGCCACTCCCCCTCACCGACGACGACGTCACCCGGCTGCGCGGGCTCGGCGACCCGATCGACCTCGCCGAGGTGGACGCGATCTACCGGCCGCTGTCCCGGCTGCTCGACCTCTACGTCACGGCGACCCGCCGGCTGCACGCGGCGTCGTCGACGTTCCTGCGCGAGGACACCCCGCGCACCCCGTTCGTCATCGGCGTCGCGGGGTCGGTCGCGGTCGGCAAGTCCACGACCGCCCGGCTGCTGCGCGAGCTCATGGCCCGGTGGCCCGCCACCCCGAACGTCGCCCTGATGACGACCGACGGGTTCCTGCACCCGAACGCCGAGCTCGAGCGCCGGGGCCTCATGGACCGCAAGGGCTTCCCCGAGTCCTACGACCGGCGCGCGCTCCTGCAGTTCGTCTCGAAGGTCAAGGCCGGCCACGACGAGGTCCGCGCGCCGGTGTACGACCACGTCACCTACGACATCGTCCCCGGCGCCGAGGTGGTCGTGCGCCGGCCCGACGTCCTGATCGTCGAGGGCCTCAACGTCCTGCAGCCGGCCCCGTCCGCCGCCGGCACGTCGAGCACGTCCAACCTCGCGGTGAGCGACTTCTTCGACTTCTCCATCTACGTCGACGCGCGGACCTCCGACGTCCGGCAGTGGTACGTCGAGCGGTTCCTCTCCCTGCGGTCGACCGCGTTCGCGCGGCCGGAGTCGTACTTCCACCGGTACGCGGGCCTGAGCGACGCCGAGGCCGTCGCCCGGGCCGAGAGCATCTGGGACGCGATCAACGCACCGAACCTGGTGCGGAACATCCTGCCGACCCGCAGCCGCGCGACCCTCGTGCTGACCAAGGGCGGCGACCACTCGGTCCGCCGGGTGCGGCTCCGCAAGCTCTGACCCGTCCCGCGGCCCGCTCCGCCTCCCCGGGGAGGACGCCGCCGGTCGGCCGGTCAGCCGCCGGTCGGCGACGCCGTCGCGCGCGGCCCGATCAGCTCGACCGGGTAGTGCTCCACGTCGACCGCGTCCAGCGCGCCCAGCCCCTCCGACACGGCGACCGGCAGCGTCCCGCAGCCGCCGGCCGGCAGGATCACGCGCACCGCGGCGCCCAGCGCGTCCACCAGCCAGAGGTCCGCGCGCCGGGCGTCCGCCGCGCACGGCGCCGCCGAGGTCCCCGCCGCCGGGACGGTCGACGACGCGGTGAGGGCGGTGACCAGCGGCCGGACGTCGCCCTCGAGCCGGGTCGCGGTCACGGCGGCCCAGCGACCGGCCGCGTCGGTCAGCGTCTCCCCGGTGGTGCACAGCACCGCCGACACCGCCGTGAACTCGTCCGGGACGGGACCCGCCTCCGGCACGTCGGGGTGCGCCGTGCTGCTCGCGCCCGCGCCCGCGAACCCGAGCGCGGCGAGCACCTGGGGCGCCAGGCAGTCCGCGCCCGAGGACACCGACGCACCGGCGGCGGACCGCCGGGCGGCGTCGGCGGTGGACGCGGACGGGTCGCCGCCCGCGCACGCGGCGAGCACCGCAGCCAGGGCGACGGCCAGGAGGCCGGCGCTGCCGGAACGGAGGCGCGGAGCCCGAGCAAGCACGGTCCGGGCGGCCACGGTCGGGGCGGGGGCGGTCCGGGCGCGCGCGGCTCGGGGGCCCCCGGGTCGGGCGGGCGGGGTCCAGGACAGCCGGTTCCGGGGTGCGCGAGGACGCGGTGCCACCATGTCGCCGCCGCCCTCCGTCGCCCGTACCCCTGCCCAGGGCGAAGGCGCGGGCACGGGCCCGGCCTCCGCCGTCGGGGGCGACGCCGTTGTGGCCCGGATCGAGGGTAGGCGCGGCGACCGGCCCGGTCGGCCGACGATGCGGGATCGTTAGCGGGCGGGGCCGGATCGTTGCCGGGACGTGACCCGGCGGTCCGGGACGGCAGCGCCGCGCTGCGGCGCGGCGGCCGGGGCGGCCGGGGCGGCGGACGGGACCGCGCACAGGGCGACGGGAGCCCCGGCGGCGACGGCGGCAGCACGGGCGGCGGCGGGCACTCCGACCCCCGGCCCCGGCGTGTCCTCACCGGCGGCGTCGCGGCGCCCCGCGACGGCCCGTCCGGCGACGGCCCGTCCGGCGTCGTCCCGTCCGGCGGCGTCCGAGCCACCGGCGTCCTGACCCCCGCCGTGCCGCCTGGCGGACATCGGCGCGGGCGTGCGGTCCAGCCCGGTCCACCGGCGCAGCACCCAGTCGATCCCGATGCCGACCAGGGTGCCGACGACCACACCCGCGACCACCGCGATCGTCGGGTGGTCCGCGAGCCACAGACCGGCCCCGGCCCCGACGGCCGAGCCGTAGACCGCCCAGGTCAGGGCGGCGAGCGCGGTGAGCCCGACGAACCGCTTGCGCGGGTAGCCGAGCGCCCCCGCGGTCATGTTCACGGCGACCCGGCCCACCGGGATGTACCGCGCCGCGAGGATGAACGACGACCCGCGGTGCTCGAGCGCGTGCTCGGCCCAGGCGAGGGCCTGGCGACCGCGCGTGGTACGGAACACCCGGAGCCGGTGCACGTCGACCTTCGAGCCGATCGTGTACGCGATCTGGTCGCCGACGAACGCGCCGAGCGCGGCGGCCAGCGCCACCAGCACGATGTTCGGCGAGCCGTGCGCGACCGACAGCGAGGCGAGCGCGATCACGACCGACTCGCTCGGGATCGGCGGGAAGAAGCCGTCGATCGTGGCGAACAGGAACAGCGCCGGGAACACCCACACCGAGTCCGCCAGCATCGGCACCCAGCCCTCGATGGCGCTGATCCAGTCCTGCAGCACGTTCATCAGCTCCCGGGTCGTTCGACGGCTGCCCTCGGGCGGGTCGGCCGTCGTCCACGCTAGGTGCGCGCCGGCGGCCGTGACATGGGGGACTCCCCCGAGTCCACCCTGGTCCTCCCCCCATCCTGACCGGGACGGTCGCACCGGGCATCGGCCCCCGGGACGACGTGCCGCCGGCCCGGGTCCGCCTCCCGGCGGAGCGGCGCCGCCCCCACGGACGACCCCGCGCGCCCAGTGCACCACGGGGGTCCGACACGGGTCACGGGGATTCGGTGACGTCCCGGTGAACGCTGCGTTCCGTGCCGGGGACGGTGCCGGTGGGGTCGCCGGGCAGGGCCGAGCAGAGCCGAACAGGGGCGGGCACCGCCGAGGCGACCGCGCCGGAGCCGTGCGGACCGCGCGGCCTCAGCCCTCGAGCGGGAAGCCGAGCGCGCGCGCCGCCTCGGCCGGGCGGGGCTCCGTCGCCCAGTGCGCGCCGAGCTCGTCGGTCGCCGATAGCGACCGCGGGTGCGCCCGGTCCAGGTACAGCGTCCCGTTCAGGTGGTCCGTCTCGTGCTGCACGATGCGCGCGGGCCAGCCCTGCACCACCTCGTCCAGCGCGGCACCAGTCTCGTCCTGCCCGGTGAGCCGCAGCCGGCGCAGCCGCGGCACCACGGCCTGGTACCCGACGACGCTGAGGCAGCCTTCGTAGAAGGACACCCGCTCCGGCTCCTCGCCCGGGACCGGACCGTACGCCGGGTTCACCAGCACACGGAAGGGCAGCGCGGGGCGCTCGCGCACCCGGCCGGTCTCGGTCTCGCCCGCACCGGGGTCGGCGAGCACCGCCAGCGCCAGGGGCAGGCCGATCTGCGGCGCGGCGAGCCCGACGCCCGGCGCCGCGTGCATCGTCCGGCGCATGAGCGCGACCAGCGCCGCGAGCTCGTCGTCGCCGACCTGGCCGTCGAACGGCACCGCGCGCATCCGCAGCGCGGGGTGCCCGGCCTGGACGATCGGCACGGTGCCCGACGGGTCGGCCGCGCCGGCGTCGAGCAGCCGCAGCACGTGCTCGCGCACGACGGCGGCGGGCCAGGTCGCCTGCGGGGCCTCCCCGGCGCCCGCCCCGGTCGTCGTCGTCACCGCGCCCCGGTCCTCAGAGCGCCAGGCGGTCGCGCACGACGTCGGCCAGCTGCGAGGCGACGCGGTCCGCGTCGTCCTGCGTCGCGGCCTCGACCATGACGCGGACCAGCGGCTCGGTGCCCGAGGGGCGCAGCAGCACCCGGCCGGTCGACCCGAGCGAGGTCTGCGCGGCGCCGACGGCCGCGGCCACGTGCTCGTCGGAGCCCGCGCGGTCCTTGTCGACGCCCGGGACGTTGACCAGCGTCTGCGGCAGCCGGCGGACCACCGCGGCGAGCTCGCTCAGCTTCTGGCCGGTCGCCGCGACGCGGGAGGCGAGCTGCAGCGCCGTGAGCGTGCCGTCGCCCGTCGTCGCGTGGTCCGCGAGGATCACGTGCCCGGACTGCTCGCCGCCGAGGTTGTACCCGTGCGCGCGCATGGCCTCGAGCACGTAGCGGTCGCCCACGCCGGTCTCGACCGTGCGGACGCCCGCCGCCTGCATCGCGAGGCGCAGGCCGAGGTTGCTCATCACGGTCACGACGAGGGTGTCGTGCGCCAGGATCCCGCGCTCGCGCAGGTCGAGCGCCAGCACGCCCATGATCTGGTCGCCGTCGACCAGCGCGCCGGTGTGGTCCACCGCGAGGCACCGGTCGGCGTCGCCGTCGAACGCCACGCCGAGGTCCGCGCCCGAGGCCACGACCGCGGCCTGCAGCTGCTCGGGGTGCGTCGAGCCGCACGCCTCGTTGATGTTGCGGCCGTCGGGCGACGCGTTGATGACCACCACGTCGGCGCCGGCCTCGCGGAGCGCCGCGGGACCGACCTCGGAGGCCGCGCCGTTGGCGCAGTCGACGGCGACCCGCAGGCCCGCGAGGTCGTGCCCGAGCGTCGACACCAGGTGCTCGACGTACTGCTCCCCCGCGCGTCCGGTGTCCGAGCGGATCCGGCCGACGGCGGCGCCGACCGGGCGCTCCCACGCGCTGCGCAGGCGCTGCTCGATGGCGTCCTCGAGCTCGTCGTCGAGCTTGTGGCCGCCGCGGGCCAGGAACTTGATGCCGTTGTCCGGCATGGGGTTGTGCGACGCCGACAGCACGACGCCGAGGTCGACGTCCAGCGCGCCGGTCAGGTGCGCGATGGCGGGCGTCGGCAGCACGCCGACGTTCAGCACGTCCACGCCCGCGCTCGCCAGGCCCGCGGCCACGGCGGCGGACAGGAACTCGCCCGAGGCGCGCGGGTCCCGGCCGACCACGGCGCGCGGCCGGTGGCCGGCGAACTCGCCGCGCTGGCCCAGCACGTGCGCGGCCGCCACGGACAGGTCGAGCGCCAGCTCGGCGGTCACGTCCCGGTTCGCCAGGCCACGCACCCCGTCGGTGCCGAACAGTCGTCCCATCGAGGACCCCCTCGTCGTCGGGGCCGCCGGGGCGGCCTCCTGCATCGTGCCAGGCCCGCGCGTCACCGCGCCGGGCCCGGGCACCGGAACGGCCGGTGGCCCCGAGGACGGAACCTCGGGACCACCGGCCGCGGTCGCTGATCGGTGGATCAGCGCTTGGAGTACTGCGGGGCCTTGCGGGCCTTCTTGAGACCGGCCTTCTTGCGCTCCACGACGCGCGGGTCGCGGGTCAGGAAGCCGGCCTTCTTCAGCGCCGGGCGGTTGTGCTCCGCGTCGATCTCGTTCAGCGCGCGGGCGATGCCCAGGCGCAGCGCGCCGGCCTGGCCGGTCACGCCGCCGCCGCTGATGCGGGCGATGACGTCGAAGCGGCCCTCGACCTCCACCAGCTTCAGCGGGGAGTTCACGAGCTGCTGGTGCACCTTGTTCGGGAAGTACTCCTCGAGGGTGCGGCCGTTGATCTTCCACTGGCCGGTGCCGGGCACCAGGCGCACGCGGGCGATCGCCTCCTTGCGGCGGCCCAGGGCCTGCCCGGGAGCCGTGAGGCTCTGGCCCCGGCCCGCGGGGGCCGCGGTCTCGGAGGTGTAGCTGCTGGGCGTCTCGCCGCCCTCGAGGTCGATGTCGACCGTGGTCTCGGCCATGTGTTTCGCGTCCTGTTCCGGTGTGCTCGAGGGCGTCAGCCCTGCGCGACCTGGGTGATCTCGAAGGGCTTCGGCTGCTGGGCGGCGTGCGGGTGCTCGGCACCGCGGTAGACCTTCAGCTTCGAGAGCTGCTGGCGGGCCAGCGAGGTCTTCGGGAGCATGCCACGCACGGCCTTCTCGACCGCACGCTCGGGGTGCTTGTCGAGCAGGTCGGTGTACGTGGTCGCCCGCAGACCACCCGGGAAGCCCGAGTGGCGGTAGGCGAGCTTGGTCTCGCGCTTGTTGCCGGTCAGCGCGACCTTGTCCGCGTTGATGACGATGACGAAGTCGCCGCCGTCCACGTGCGGGGCGAAGGTCGCCTTGTGCTTGCCGCGCAGCAGCGTGGCGACGTGGGTGGCGAGGCGGCCCAGGACGACATCGGTCGCGTCGATGACGTACCAGTTCCGCTGGACGTCGCCGGGCTTCGGGGTGTACGTGCGCACGGTCGTTGCCTTCTCTATGTCTCTGACTGTGTCCACGGCAATCCCGTAGAAGCCGGGGTCAGCCGATGAGTACCGTCGGTGCGTCGCCCGTGGACCGGTGAGTGGGAACGCACCAGGGTCGACACCGACGGACGCACAACGACTCACCAGGGTAGCCGCCGGTCCGGGGGGCGGTCAAAGCGACGTCGGTCACCGCCTCGCGGCCCTGCTCAGCGCGCCCGCGCCACCCGGCCGGCGTCCCACACGGGCTCCGGCGTCTCCACGACCGCCCCGTCCTCGCCGAACACGAGGAACCGGTCGAACCCGCGGGCGAACCACCGGTCGTGCGTCACCGCCAGCACCGTGCCCTCGAACGCCGCGAGCCCCGCCTCCAGCGCCTCCGCCGAGTGCAGGTCCAGGTTGTCCGTAGGCTCGTCGAGCAGCAGCAGCGTCGCACCGCCGAGCTCCAGCAGCAGGATGTGGAACCGCGCCTGCTGCCCGCCGGACAGCGTCTCGTACCGCTGCTCCGCCGACGCCACGAGCTCGTACCGGTCCAGCGCCTTGCTCGCCGGCTCCCGGCCCATCCCCGGCCGCCGCCCCTCCCCGCGGTGCAGGATCTCCAGCAGCGTCCGCCCGGCGAACGCCGCGTCCTGCGCGTGCTGCCGGTTCTGCGCGAAGAACCCGGGCACCACGCGGGACCCGAGCCGGGCGACGCCCGTGTGCGTGACGGGGTCGATCGGCAGCTCCCCCTCGGCGGGGGCCTGCTCGGGCTGGGGGTCGCTCCCGCCCGCGGCCAGCAGGCGCAGGAAGTGCGACTTGCCCGACCCGTTCGACCCGAGCACGGCCACGCGCTCGCCGAACCACACCTCGAGGTCGAACGGCTTCATCAGGCCCGTCAGCTCGAGCCGCTCGGCGACCACCGCGCGCTTGGCCGTCCGCCCGCCGCGCAGCCGCACCCGCACGTGCTGGTCGTGGGCCACCACCTCGGGCGGGCCGGCCTCCTCGAACTTGCGCAGCCGGGTCTGCGCCGCGGAGTACCGGGACGCCAGGCCGTCGTTGAACGCCGCCTTCGTCTTGAGCGTGTTCACCAGCGTCACGAGCTTCTGGTGCTCCTCGTCCCAGCGGCGCGCCAGCTCGGCCAGCCGCTCGCGACGCGCCTCCCGGGCCTCGGTGTACGTCGTGAACGTGCCCCCGTGGACCCACACCGTCGCGCCCGCCCGCGCGGGCTCCAGCGTCGCCACGTGCGTCGGCACCCGGGACAGCAGCTCGCGGTCGTGGCTCACCAGCAGCACCGTCTTCGGGCTGTCGAGCAGCCGCCGCTCCAGCCAGCGCTTCGTCGGGACGTCCAGCGCGTTGTCCGGCTCGTCCAGCAGCAGCACCTCCTGCGGGCCGCGGAGCAGGGCCTCCAGCACGAGCCGCTTCTGCTCCCCGCCCGACAGCGTCCGCACGCCGCGGTGCTGCGCCCGGTCGAACGGGACCGACAGCACCGCGTCCGTCACCCGGTCCCAGTCCGCCTCGACCTCGTAGCCGCCGACGTCCGCCCAGTCCGCGAGCGCCTGCGCGTAGCGCATCTGCGAGGGCTCGTCGTCGACCTCCATCATGTGCAGCTCCGAGGCGGTCAGCTCCGCCGCCGCCGCGCCGATCGCGCCCGTCGCGAGCGACGCCAGCAGGTCGCGCACCGAGCGGTCGTCCGCGATCCGGCCCACGTCCTGCCGCATCACGCCGAGGCCGCCCGTGCGGACCACCGCGCCGTCGTGCGGCTGCTCGTCGCCCGCCACGATCCGCAGCAGCGTCGACTTCCCCGCGCCGTTCGGACCGACCAGCGCGGTGCGCTGCCCCTCGCCGACTCGCAGGTCGACGCCCCCGAGCAGCGGACGGCCGTCGGGGAGCACGTAGCGCACGTCGTGCACCTCGAGATGACCCATGGCGCCGATCGTCCCAGGTGTCCCGGCGAGGTCCCAACCCGATATCCGTGCGGTGGCAGGGCGGGAGGTGCGGTGCCAGGCTCGACGCATGAGCGAGAACACCCCTGCCACGAGCACCGACGCCGCCACCGGCGCCGAGGGCGACGCGGACCAGCTCCCCGCCGAGGACACGCTGGTCGGACGCGGCGTCGACGACCTGCTGGACGAGGGCTACAGCCCGCCCGAGCGCCCGCGCCCCGCGTCGAGCCACTTCGGCGAGACGGCCTGGGAGGAGTCGCGCGGCGAGACCCTCGACCAGCGCATCGCCCAGGAGGAGCCCGACGTCTGGGACGACCCCGACCGCGCGCCCGACCCGTCCCGCGAGCCCGACCGCGCCGGCCGGCTGCTCGAGGACGACGACGCCGTGGAGTCCGGCGGCAACGACCAGTTCGCGCTGGACGCGGGCGTCGACGGCGGCGCGGCGAGCGCCGAGGAGGCCGCCGTCCACATCGTCGACGAGGAGGACTGACTCCACGCCTCCTCCCGACGGGTGAGGGCGGGCGGCGGGCACGGGTGCGGGGGCACCGGCGTCCGCCGTCCGCGTCACTCCGCCGCGGGATCCACCGGGCCGGTCGCGGGGGCGCCGGCCGGGGTGGGGGCTGCTTGCACGTCGCCCGCCGAGCGCATCGCCCGCGTCCGGAGCTGGCGCGCGGCCAGCTCCGCGTCCGGCGGGTACACGACCTCCTCCAGCGTCAGCCCGTGCGCCGCCACCACCGCGCTGCCCGGGTCGCGCCGCCCGCCGACCAGCAGCTCCGCCGGCCAGTCCACCGGCCGGCGGCCCTCCCCCACCGCCAGGCTCGCGCCCACGAGCGCGCGCACCATCGAGTGGCAGAACGCGTCCGCGCGCACCGTCGCCACCACCAGCCCGGCGTCCGGCCCGTCCGCGGGCCGCTCCCACGTGAGCTCGTCGAGCGTGCGGATCGTCGTCGCCCCGGGCCGAGGCTTGCAGTACGCCGCGAAGTCGTGCCGGCCCAGCACCCGCCCCGCCGCCTCGTGCATCGCGCCGACGTCGAGCGGCCGGCGGGTCCACAGCACATGCGCGCGGCGCAGCGGGTCGCGCAGCGCGGGGTCGTCGCAGACGCGGTAGACGTACCGCCGGGCGACGGCCGAGAACCGCGCGTCGAACCCCTCGGGCGCGACCCGGACCGCCGTGGCCACCACGTCCGGCGGCAGCACCCCGCCCAGCCGGGTCAGCAGCGACTCCTCCGGCGTCCGGTCCGACCGGCCGGGCACCGCGGCCCACGCGCCCGCCGGGACGTCCACGTGCAGCACCTGCCCGCGCGCGTGCACACCCGCGTCCGTGCGCCCGGCGACCGTCACCCGGGGCGGCGCGTCCCCGCGGTGCTCCGAGCGCAGCACCAGCGCCAGCCCGTCCTCGACCACACCCTGCACCGTGCGCAGCCCGGGCTGGCGGGCCCAGCCGGCGAAGTCCGTGCCGTCGTACGCGAGGTCGACGCGGACGCGGACGGGGGCGTCGTCGGCGGCCGCGGGTCGGGTCGCGTCGGCGGGAGGCGGGTCGAGGGGCTGGTCGGGCACGCCCCCGAGGGTACGGGTCGGGTGCCTGCTCTACCGTGGTCCGGTGCCCACGCCCGACCCCGCCCCGTACACCCTCGCCGTCGACTGCGGGGGCGGCGGCATCAAGGCCTCCGTGCTCGACGCGTCCGGCACCCTGCACGCCCCGGCCGTCCGCGTGCCCACCCCGTACCCCCTGCCGCCCTCCCGGCTCGTCGACACCATCGCCGACATCGCCGACCGGCTCCCGCCCTTCCAGCGGGCCACCGTCGGCATGCCCGGGATGATCCGGCACGGCGTCGTCGTGGCCACCCCGCACTACGTCACCCGCTCCGGGCCGCACACCCGCGTCGACCCCGAGCTCGTCGACGCCTGGTCCGGCTGCGACATCCGCGCCGCCGTCGAGCAGCGCCTCCGCGTCCCCGCCCTCGTCCTCAACGACGCCGAGGTGCACGGTGCCGGCGTCGTCTCCGGCACCGGGGTCGAGCTCGTCCTCACCCTGGGCACCGGGCTCGGCTCGGCCCTGTTCGACGGCGGCCGGCTCGCCCCGCACCTCGAGTGGTCGCACGCCCCGGTGCGTCGGTTGACCACGTACGACGAGTACATCGGGCAGATCCAGCGGGCCCGGCTCGGCGACGGCCTGTGGTCCCGCCGCGTCCGGCAGGTCGTCGAGGGCCTGCGGCCCGTCGTGCTGTGGGACCGGCTCTACCTGGGCGGCGGCAACTCCCGGCAGATCACCCCGCAGGTGCTCGCCCGGCTCGGCGACGACGTCGTCGTCGTGCCGAACCAGGCGGGCATCGTCGGCGGGGTGCGCGCCTGGCAGCTGGGCGGCGACGCCTGAGCTCCGGGGCCGGGCCGGGCCTAGCCCGCGTACGGCGCCGCGACGTCGAGGACCCACGTGACGCCGAACGGGTCGCGCACCATCCCGTAGAGCGGCGCCCACGGCGACGGGGCCAGCGGCACCAGGACCGTCGCGCCCGGCGCGGCCGCGAGCCGTTCCCAGCGCGACGAGATCTCCTCGACCGAGGCGCCGCGCACCGACACGTAGAACGCGTCCGTCCCCGCGTCCCACGGCCGGGCCGCCGGGACGTCGAACGCCATGACGTGGAAGCCGTCCTCCGAGAGGACCTGACCCCAGAGCACCAGGTCCGCCTCGGCCGGGTCCTCGACGGGGCCGGCGTCGCCGTGCGTGGCGACGGTCAGCTCGCCGCCGAACACGTCGCGGTAGTGCTCCAGGGCCGCCCGGGCGTCGCCGCGGAAGTTCAGGTGGGTGGTGGTCGTGATGGTCATGGTGTCTCCTCGACGGGGTGGTGCGCGCGGCCGGTCGACCGGCGCGGGCACCACACTGGGACGTGCTCCGGACAGGTCGTGTCCGGATAGCGCGGCAGGATGGGTCCGTGCCCACGACCGCGCCCCGGCTGCTCGCCCTGCTCTCGCTCCTGCAGGCGCGGCGGGACTGGCCCGCTGCGGTGCTCGCCGACCGCCTCGACGTCACCGACCGGACCGTGCGCCGGGACGTGGACCGGCTGCGCGAGCTCGGCTACCCCATCACCAGCACCCGCGGACGCGAGGGCGGGTACCGGCTCGACGCCGGGTCGCGGCTGCCGCCCCTGCTGTTCGACGACGAGCAGGCCGTCGCGCTCACGGTCGCCCTGCGCACCGCCGCGGCGTCGGGTGCCGGCGTCGAGGAGGCCGCCGAACGTGCCCTGCGCACCGTGCGCCAGGTGCTGCCCGTGCGGCTCGCCCACCGCGTGGACGCCGTGCCGGTCACGGTCATGACCGCCGCGGGCACGCCGACCGTCGAGCCGGCGGTCCTCGTGGCGATCGGTGCGGCCGTGCGGGGGCGGGAGGTGCTGCGGTTCGGTTACGCCCCGCGTGCGGGTGCGGCTGCGGGCGCGGACGCGGACGCGGGCGATGACGCGGCCGGCGCCGACGAATCGCCGACCCGCCGCGTCGAGCCGCACCACCTCGTCGCACGGAGCGGCCGCTGGTACCTCGTCGCGTGGGACCTCGACCGCGAGGACTGGCGGCTGTTCCGCGCCGACCGCGTCCGCCCTCGCACGCCGGGTGGGGCGCGGTTTGTCCCACGGGACCTCCCGGGCGGGGACGTCGAGGCGTTCGTCGCAGCCCGGTTCCGCGGGGCGGCCACGCCGGACGACGGCTGGCGGTGTCGAGGGACGCTCATCCTCGACGCCGACGCCCGCGACGTCGCGCCGTACCTGCCGGACGGGCTGGTCGAGGACGTGGGTGCAGGCCGGTGCCGGATCACGCTGGGGTCCTGGTCGTGGGTCGCCCTGGCGGCGTCGGCGGCGCGGTTCGACGCGACGATCCTGCACGTCGAGCCGCACGAGCTCGCCGACGCCTGCGCGCTGCTGGCGAACCGGTTCGAGCACGCCGCCGCCACGGCCCGGCACCAGCCGCCCATGTGACCCGCGCGCGCCCACCTCGCTCGGGCGACACGGTCACGGACCGCCCGACGTCGACCCGACCACAGGTGAGACGTCGCCGACGACCGCCCCACCCGAGTCCGCGCCGGCCCTCGTCAGAACGGCGGACGTGACGCCGGCGGGCGCACCGGTCCGGTCAGGTGCAGCGTGGGCTCCTCGGTCCCCGGTCTGACGCGGAACGCATGCCCGGTGGGGGTGCGCCAGACGAACTCGCCGGCGGTGGGTTGGTGCACGCGCAGGATACCGGCGGTCTTGAGCCGGTGGTGGGTGCGGCACAGCGGCCCGAGGTTGTGGGCGCAGGTCGTGCCGCGCGGTCGCGGTGGTGCGCCGTCGGGTGGTGGGTCGTACGCGATGGTGTGGTCGAGGTCGCAGCGTGCGGCGGGCACGGGGCAGCCGGGTGCGGTGCAGTACTTGTCGCGGTGCCGGACGTGCTCGGCCAGGGCGGCCGGTGGCCGGTAGGTGGTGCGTCCGACGTCCAGGACGGTCCCGGACAGCGGGTCGGTGACGACGCGCCGCCAGGTCGACCCGAGGTCCAGGGCCATGGCCCGGGCCTGCTGGGCGTCGATCGGGCCGTACCCGGCCAGGTCGCCGGGCTGGTCGTCGGCGCCCATCAGCGTCGACAGCGGGACGGTGACGTGCACGACGGTCCGCGGGCCGGTCGGGTCCACGCGGGCGGTGGCCTCGTCGGCAGGGGGCGCTCCCTCGCTGGGAGCCGCCGTGGGCGGGCCGGAGGGGTGGAGGTCCTCGTGGGCGCCGTCCCGCCGGGACGGCAGCACGGTGCCGTCGGGAGCGATCAGGTTCGCCCCGCGGCCGAGGACGCGGTCGACGAGCTCGTCCGCGCGCAGCTGGTCCAGGGTCCGGGGGTCGCCGGCCTCCCGGGACCGGCGGGCGAGGGCGTCGAGCACGCCGTCGACCCGCACGGCCTCGGCCGCCGGGAGCACGGTCCACAGCCCGGCCATGCCGTCCTGCAGGACCCGGGGCCGGGACACCGTCCGGCAGGACCGGGCGGTGCGGTGCCGGTCGGCGGCCCCCTCGGGGTCGACCCGGTTCAGCGCCCGCGCGACGTCCGTGCGCACCTGCGCGACGGACCGGCCCGCGACCCGCGGCAGCACCTGCGCCTCGACCGCCGCCGCGACGTCAGCGGGTTCGTCCCCGGCGCCCCGCACGATCGCCCGCGCCTTGGCCGGCTCGATCCGCCCGTCGGCCAGCGCGGCACCGGTCTCGGCCAGCGCGCCGGCGTAGGCGAGGCCCTCCCGGATGAGCATCGCCGCCTCACCCGGCGCGACCAGCAGCCGCGCGGACAGGTCGGCCGCGGCGACGTCGGCGTGCACGAACGCGGTGCCGTCGGGCAGCGCCCGGCAGACCGCGGCGATGTTGGGGTGCCGCAGGTCGGGGTGATGCGCCAGCGCCGCGGCCGCCGCGGCCGCGATCGCGTGGGCGTGCGCGGCGATCCGCCGCGCCTGCACCACGACCTCGGACAGCTCGTACGACGGCACCGCCCCCAGGTCCAGCCCGTCCAGCTCGGCCAGCAGCGCCGCCCCGGCCGGCATCCCGTCCCACCGCTCCCCGAGGCCGGCGCCCGCCCCGAGGCCGTCGCCCATCCCCGGCGCGCCACGACCCGCGGCGCGCCGAGCACCGTGGGCGTCGGCCGCGGAGCGGTCCTGCGGGTCATCGGGCATACGGCCACGCTAGGACCCACCCCCCGCCTCGCCCGCGAGCCGCCCGGGCCGCCCTGGGGACGACGCACGCCCTCACCCCTGTGGAGGACTCGCCGCCCCGTCCCCGCGCCCCTGCACGGCGTCGACCGCCCCCAGGACCGCGCGCGTGAACCCCACGGGGGCGGTGAGCGACACCAGGTGCGTGGCGCCCGGCACGACGACGAGCCGCCCGTCCCGGCACGCCCGGAGGAACCGCCGCTCCTCGCCTCGGAAGTGGTCGTACCGCCCGTTCACGAGCCACACGGGGGCGGCGACCCGCGCGAGGTCCTCGACGGGCGTCGCGTCCCGCATGGCCCGGAGCACGTCGTCCATCACGTCGAGCGCGAACCCGCCGGCGGCGACGTCCGCGGCCGCGGTCGGCGTCAGCACCCGGTCGACCATCTGCTGGTTCAGCCCCGCTCCCGCGTCCGGCAGCCGCGCGATCCCCCGGGCGAGCACCGCCCACCCGTCGACGAGCGCCACGAGCGGGCGCGTCGAGCACGCCGCCGCGACGAGCCCCGCGACCTGCGCGGGCCGCCGCGCCGCGTGCGCGATCCCGACGTACCCGCCGAGCGAGAGCCCGACGACGAGCGCGCGCCCGCCGAGGGCGTCGACGCCCTCGGCCACGGCGTCGACGGCCGCGTCCAGCGTGAACCGCTCCCCCCGCCGCTCCCCGTGGCCCGGCAGGTCGACGGCCAGCGCCTCGACGCCGTACGCCCGCAGGGCCTCGACCTGGGCGCGCCACATCGTCCGCGAGGTGCGCAGCCCGTGCACGAGCACCACGGGAACCGTCATGCCCGCGACGCTACCGGCCGCCGGGCTCGGCGCACCCGCCCGCCGAGGCGCACCCGCCCGGCGCACGCAGAAGGGCCCGGGCCCCGCGAGCGTCTGCTCGCGCGACCCGGGCCCTCCCGGTGCTGACGTCAGGTCAGGCCTTGTCGGCCTCGTCCTTCGTGTCGGCGGCCTCGGCCTCGGGGGCGTCGGTCGCGGTCTCCTCGACCGTGGTCTCCTCGGCGGGGGTCTCCTCCGCCGGGGTCTCCTCGGCCTTCGGAGCCGCCTTCTGCGCGGCCTTGGTGGCCTCGCGGACGACGGCCTGCTTCGGCGAGACGGGCTCGAGCACGAGCTCGATCACGGCCATCGGCGCGTTGTCACCCTTGCGGGGGCCGATCTTGGTGATGCGGGTGTAGCCACCCTGGCGCTCGGCCATCTGCGGGGCGATCTCCACGAAGAGCTCGTGGACGACCGACTTGTCGCGGACGACGGTGAGGACGCGGCGGCGGGCGTGCAGGTCGCCACGCTTGGCGAACGTCACCAGGCGCTCGGCGAGCGGGCGCAGGCGCTTGGCCTTGGCCTCGGTCGTCGTGATGCGCTTGTGCTCGAACAGCGCCGTGGCCAGGTTGGCCAGGATCAGCCGCTCGTGCGCCGGGCCGCCACCGAGCCGGGGACCCTTGGTGGGCGTAGGCATGTCGTTACTCCTTGGTTCCAGTGATGGGCCGGCGGGTCACGCTCGTGCGCGCGCCCGCCTCCCCGGCATCAGTACTGCTCGTCCTCGGTGAAGTCGCCCTCGTCGCCGTCGTAGTACGCGGCGGCGGTGGGGTCGAAGTCGAGCGGGCTGTCCTTGAGGGACAGGTTGAGCTCGGCCAGCTTCTCCTTGACCTCGGTGATCGACTTCGCACCGAAGTTGCGGATGTCGAGCAGGTCGGCCTCGGAACGCGCCACGAGCTCGCCCACGGTGTGGATGCCCTCGCGCTTGAGGCAGTTGTACGACCGGATGGTCAGCTGCAGGTCCTCGATCGGCAGCGCCAGGTCGGCGGCCAGGGCCGCGTCGGTCGGCGACGGGCCGATCTCGATGCCCTCGGCCTCGACGTTCAGCTCGCGGGCGAGGCCGAACAGCTCCACCAGCGTCTTGCCGGCGGACGCCAGGGCGTCGCGCGGGCTGATCGCCGGCTTGGTCTCGACGTCGACGACGAGCTTGTCGAAGTCGGTGCGCTGCTCGACACGGGTCGCCTCGACCTTGTAGGTCACCTTGAGCACCGGCGAGTAGATCGAGTCGACCGGGATGCGGCCGATCTCGGCCTCGAACGACTTGTTCTGGTTGGCCGACACGTAGCCACGGCCGCGCTCGACGGTCAGCTCGATCTCGAGCTTGCCCTTCTCGTTCAGCGTGGCGAGGTGCAGGTCCGTGTTGTGGACCTCCACGCCGGCCGGCGGCACGATGTCCGCCGCGGTCACGTCACCCGCACCCTGCTTGCGCAGGTACATCACGACGGGCTCGTCGTTCTCCGAGGAGACGACGAGGTTCTTGATGTTGAGGATGATCTCGGTGACGTCCTCCTTGACGCCCGGCACCGTGCTGAACTCGTGCAGCACGCCGTCGATCCGGATGCTCGTCACGGCCGCGCCCGGGATGGACGACAGCAGGGTCCGGCGCAGGGAGTTGCCGAGCGTGTAGCCGAAGCCGGGCTCGAGCGGCTCGATGGAGAACCGCGAGCGGTACTCCGAGATGACCTCTTCGGTCAGGGTGGGGCGCTGTGCGATGAGCACTTCGGGGTTCCTCTCAGCGTGCGTCCGCCATATGACGCAGCGCAGGTACTCGCTGGGCGGCGCGGGTCTCGGTCCACCCGCGCGACCGGCCGGCACCGCCACGGGCGGGGGATCGCTCCCCCGCCCGTGGCGGCCCGGCTACGGGTCAGACGCGGCGGCGCTTCGGCGGACGGCAGCCGTTGTGGGCCTGCGGCGTCACGTCCTGGATCGAGCCGACCTCGAGGCCGGCCGCGGTCAGGGAGCGGATCGCGGTCTCGCGACCGGAACCCGGGCCCTTGACGAAGACGTCGACCTTCTTCATGCCGTGCTCGGCGGCCTTGCGCGCGGCGGCCTCGGCGGCCATGCCCGCGGCGTAGGGGGTCGACTTGCGCGAGCCCTTGAAGCCCACGTCGCCGCCCGACGCCCAGGAGATCACGGCGCCGCTGGGGTCCGTGATCGAGATGATCGTGTTGTTGAAGGTGCTCTTGATGTGCGCCTGGCCGTGGGAGACGTTCTTCTTCTCCTTGCGGCGCGGCTTGCGCACGGAACTGCGGGTCTTCGGAGGCATCTGCTCGTTCTCTCTCGCTGCTGGTCGTGAGGTCGGTGCCCCGTCGCGGCGCGGGCGGCTGTCTTCAGGACAGGCCCGGCGGGCCGCGGGCGGGTTACTTCCGGCCGGCCTTCTTCTTGCCGGCGACGGTGCGCTTCGGGCCCTTGCGGGTGCGCGCGTTGGTCTTGGTGCGCTGACCGCGCACCGGGAGGCCGCGGCGGTGACGCAGGCCCTCGTAGCTGCCGATCTCGACCTTGCGGCGGATGTCCGCGGCGACCTCACGGCGGAGGTCGCCCTCGAGCTTGAAGTTGCCCTCGAGGTAGTCACGGAGGGTGACGAGCTGGGAGTCGTCCAGGTCCTTGACGCGGGTGTCCGGGCTGATGCCGGTCGCGGCCAGGGTCTGCTGGGCGCGGGTACGGCCGACGCCGTAGATGTAGGTGAGCGCGATCTCGAGCCGCTTCTCGCGGGGGAGGTCGACGCCGACAAGACGTGCCATGTGCCTTTCGGCTCCTTGGACTTCGATCGGAGGTCTGCCGCACCGTCCTCCCGCGGGTTGAAGCGGGCCCCGGCCTCCGAGCCGGGGGTTCACCGGTGGCGACCCGCCGTGGCGGGTGCGCAGCCGGTTCGGCGATGCGCTTGGTGCCGGTCCGTCAGGATCCGGCGGCGGTGCTGCTCAGGTGCGTCCCGAGCGGCAGGGCGTTCAGCCCTGGCGCTGCTTGTGGCGCAGGTTCTCGCAGATCACCTGGACGCGACCGTGCCGGCGGATCACCTTGCACTTGTCGCAGATCTTCTTGACGCTGGGCTTGACCTTCATGGCCTGTTCCTCCGCCGCCGATGCGCCGTGGTCCCTCGCGGGACGCAGGCCGACGGCGATGCTCGTTCGGTCGGTTACTTGTAGCGGTAGACGATGCGCCCGCGGGACAGGTCGTACGGGCTCAGCTCGACCACCACCCGGTCCTCGGGGAGGATCCGGATGTAGTGCTGGCGCATCTTGCCCGAGATGTGGGCGAGCACCTTGTGACCGTTGGTGAGCTCCACGCGGAACATCGCGTTGGGGAGAGCCTCGATCACGCTGCCCTCGATCTCGATGACACCGTCCTTCTTCGCCATGTCCTCCGCTAACTCTTGTCCTGAACTGCCGGTCCACGCCGTCGTCTCCCCCCGGCGGTGCCGGCGGGTCCGGTGCGGACGTGGTGGACGTGCCCTGGTCCTGGCGTCCGGCGACCGTCCTGCACGCGCACGACCGCGGTGCGGTCGGCTCGGGCGGGACGTGCGACAGCGCGAGGGCGCACACCCAACGGACGATCATACGCCATCGGGCGCCGTCCGGGAAACGCGGTGCGGCTCCGTCAAGCGGACGCGCCGGGGCCGGGCACGACGGTCTCAACGCTCGCGGCGCACGGGTTCTTCCCGCGCGCCGCGGGCGCCTCTTTCCCCCCGTCAGGCCCGGTGCCGGCTCCGCCCCGGGCCGGTCCGCACCCCGCGCACCGGGCGCCGCCCCTGCGCGAGCGCGATCAGCGCCGCGCCCAGCGCGAGCAGCACGCCGGCGGCGACGAGCGGCCACGCGGCGTCCGAGCCGGTGGTCGCCAGGCCGCCGCCCGGCGCGGTGGCCGTCACGCCGCCGGGGCGCTCGACGGGCTCGCTCCACGCCACGTCCTCGGCGGCGAGCACCTCGAACCGGTAGCCCCGGCCGTCGACGTCCACGGTGGCCGTGTTGGTGACGTCGGCGCCCGCGGCGGTGAGGCCGGTGACGATCCGCACGGTGGCGGACTCCCCCGCCGGCAGCGAGCCGTCGTGGTCGCAGGTGACGACCCGGTCGACGGCGACGCAGGCGAACCCGGTGCCGGAGGCCGACCGGAAGGTCAGCGACCCCGGCAGGGCGTCGACGACGGTGAACCCGGCGTAGGCGTCCTGGGTGCCCGTGGACATCACCGTGACGTCCCAGGTGATGCTGTCCGCCGTCCGGGCGACGGGGACCTTGCGCAGCGCGAGCTGCACGTCGTCCGCGAGCACGAGGCCGAAGTCGAGCGTCGGGTCGGACTCGCCGCCGACCAGGACCTGCGAGGTCGCGGACCAGGTGGACGAGTCGAGCGCGCGGTCGGCGCCCGCGCCCGCGACGGTCGGCGCGTAGCCGCCCAGGGCGCCGGCCGAGGCGAGCCGGTCGATCCGCACGACGTACTCCCCCGGCAGCAGGCCGTCGAACGCGTACGTGCCGTCGGCGTCGGTGGTCTCCGGTCCCACGGCCGCGCCGGAGGCGTCGGTGACCGGGCGCCCGTCGGTGGTCCGCAGCTCGACGACGACGCCCGGCAGGCCGGGCTCGCCGGCGTCCTGCAGGCCGTCGAGGTCCTCGTCGAACCAGACGAGGTCGCCGACGGTCACGGGCCGCTCGACGAGGCCGGCGTCCCACGTGTCGTCCACGAACGCGGCGGTGAGGCCGTCCGCGGCGGTGGCGGGGCGCACGCCCGGGGTGCCCGGGCCCACCGTGATCGCCGGGGTGCGGGCGAGGCCGGGAGTGGTCTCCTCGACGTCCGAGTCGGCGTCGGCGCGCGGGGCGGCCGTGGCGCGCGGGGCCGTCCAGGTGTAGCGGGCGGCGTCGGACGCGCCGAGCTCGAGCTCGACGCGGTAGGTGCCCGGCTCGAGCAGGTCGAACCGCCACCGGCCGTCCGCGTCGGTCACCGTCCGGGCGACCCCGACGTCGGACGCGTCGAGCAGCCGGACGGCGACGCCCGGGAACGACGGCTCGCCGGCGTCCTGGACGCCGTCGCGGTCGGTGTCGAGCCACACCCGGTCACCCAGCGCCCACAGCGGGCGGAAGCCGAAGTCGAGGGTGTCGTCGGCCTCGCCGCCCACGAGCGGCGCCGCCGTGGACGCGGAGCCCGCGGACGAGTCGGTCGCGGGGTCGCCCGCCCCGGTGGCGGTCGGCAGGTACGGCGCGAGGGCCGCCGCGGAGGCGACCTCGTCGACCGTCACGGTGTAGGCGCCGGGCAGCAGGCCGGTGAAGGCGTACGCCCCGTCGGCGTCGGTGGTGGCCGGGCCGACGGCCGCGCCGGAGAGGTCGGTGACCGGGTCGCCGGCGGCGTCGGCCAGCGTGAGCACGACGCCGGGCAGCCCCGGCTCGCCGGCGTCCTGCAAGCCGTCGCCGTCGACGTCGACCCACACCCGGTCGCCGACGCGCACGGGCAGCTCGGCGAGGCCGGCGTCCTGGGTCGGGTCCGCGTAGTCGGCGTCGACGCCGGCCCAGACCGGGTCGCCGGCCAGGTCGGTCACGGCCGCGAGGGACGCCCCGGGCGCCAGGGTGAACGCCGCGGTCCGGCCGACGCGGGACGTCGACGCGAGCACGGAGGAGTCGCCGGCGGCGTCCCCCACGAGCGCGGACGTGAAGGTCCACCGCCCCGCGAGGGCGTCGGGCAGCTCGACCTCGACCCGGTAGGTGCCCGGGTCGAGCGCGTCGAAGACGTACGCGCCGTCCGCGCCGGTGGCGGTGGTGGCCAGGACGGCGTCGCCGGCGCCGAGCAGGCGCACCGTGGCGCCCTCGACGGCCGTCTCCCCCGGGCCCTGGCGGCCGTCGCGGTCGGCGTCGAACCACACGCGGTCGCCCACGGCCAGCGGCCGCCACTGCAGGCCCGCGTCGTGCGAGACGTCGACCTGGGTCGCGACGAGGTCGGGGTGGGCGTCCTGCCAGGCCTGCGGCATGGAGCCGACCGCGGTGGTCTCGCTGCCGCCGGCGCCGAGCACCACGCCCGCGTCGACGGCGGAGGCCGGCGCAGCCGGGTCGACGACGGCGTCGGAGTCGACGGTGTCGTCGGAGCCCGCGCCGACCCCGGTGTACCGGTACTGCGCGGCGAGGGCGCCGGGCAGCGTGTACGCGAGGTCGTAGGTGCCGGCGGGCAGGCCGTCGACCAGCCAGTCGCCGTCCGCGTCGGTCTCCGCGGAGGCGACGTACGTCGTGCTCCCACCGGAGACGGCGAGCACGTCGACGGTCACGCCGGGCACGCCGGGCTCGGCCGCGGTGTCGTCGGACTGCCGGCCGTCGCGGTCGGCGTCGAGCCACACCCGGTCGCCGACGGCGACCAGCGGGTCGGCGCCGGCGGCCGCGCGGGCGAACCGGGCTCCGGCCTTGAGCGGCACGGAGGTGACGTCGGACGGCCGCCCTGCGGTGTCGTCGGCCGGCACGCGGAACGCGAAGGAGCTCCAGGTGTCGGCGGCGGCGGTCGCCCCGGACAGCGGGGTGCGCATCGCCCACTGGACCCGGACGGACTCGCCGGAGGAGAACCGGTCGGCGGAGGCGAAGCTCACGACGAACTTCAGGCCGGTCACGCGCGCCGCCTGCGCGGCCGGCACCCGCTGGCCGGGGGTCAGCGCGGTGGTCGACCAGGTCGACGGCACCGGGTCGAACGCGGCGCTGGGGGCCAGGCCGCCCTGCCGGTAGTCGGCCGTGGTGGTGAAGACCGCGACGGTGGCGCCGGCCGGGAGGCCCGCGGCGGGCACCAGGGTCGGCACGACGCCGTCCCACACCGGCCGCCACTGGCTGCCGCGGCTGCCGGAGGCGGTGCCGTCCATGGCCGGGTAGTCGCCCGTGGTCGGCAGCATGGAGATCATCTCGAGCCGGTCGGTCGAGATGGTGGCGCGGCTGGTGACCTGCACCTGCCACTGCGTGGTGGAGCCGGCGGTGGTCACGACGGAGCACGGGAACCGGTACCAGTCGCGGTCGTCGGCCCCGGCGCCCCGCGGGGCGCAGTCGGCGGACTGGCCGGCGCGCGCCGGGGTGGTGCGGACGGCGCCCTGGGTGCCGGCGGCGTCGCGGACCCACTCCTCGGAGACGTAGACGTTCGCCCCGCCGATGGTGAGGGCGCCGGCGCGGGCGAGGCAGGACGCGGTGGCCGCGTCGTAGCTGCCCGGCGCGCAGGCGGTGCCGCCGTCGTTCCCGGTGGGCGCGGCCTGCACGGGGCGGGTCGCGGAGGCGGCGGTGGCCGTGTTGACGATGGACGTCGTCGACAGGTCGGTCGCGATGCGCAGCCAGACCAGCACCTCGACGCCCGCGCCGGCCACGAGCCGGCTGTCGGCCGGGAACGTCACGGTCAGCACGCCGTCGCGCTCGGCGACCTCGGGGTCGCCGAGCGGGCTGGCGCCGCCGCCGGCGGCCTGGACGACCACCGGGGCCTGACCCTCGGGCGCGGCGCCGTACACCAGCGAGCCGTCCTCGGGCAGCCGGTCGGTGACGACCAGGCCGGTGAGGTCGGCGGCGTTCGTGCCGCTCGCGGTGTTGGTGACGGCGATCCGGTACCGCACGAAGTCGCCCGGCGCGCGGGACGCGGCGTCGAGCTCGGCCTTCTGCACCCGGATCGTGGCGGCGCCCGCGTGCACGGTGGTGCCGACGGGGCCGGCGGTCTGCGCCTGCGAGCCGAGGTCGGCGCGCAGGGCCTGGGCGGTGACGGAGTTGCTGATCGCGCCCCGGGCGCTCTCGCCCGGGTTCGCGGTCAGCTCGGTCCGGCCCTGGTACCGCCAGCCGTCCGCACCGACGGCGCTGGGCAGGCCGCCGGTGCGGAGCTCGTCGCGGAGCGTGCCGGCGAGCACGACGCGGCCGTAGCCCTGGCCGGGCGCGGGGATGGTCGAGCCGTCGGTGTCGAGGAACCGCACGCGGACGCCGATGACGTCCGCCGCCCGGACGCCGTGCTGCGGCGCGAGGGCGGCGAGGTCGAACGTCCCCGTCGGCACCACGGCGCCCCAGGCCTGCCAGTCCGGCGTGCCGGCGTAGCCGCCGTCGTCGGCGACGTCGAGGTCGGCGCCGGCGACGAGGACCTCGAGCTCGGCGCGCTCGACGCCGGACGGCACGGACTGCACGGCGACCGTCTGGAGACCGACCGCGTTGAAGAACCGCGCGTCGGCGTCGGTGAGCAGGAGCTGGTCGGCCGGGGTGAGGCCGAAGTTCTGCACGGACAGCGTGCTGGTGACCGCGGGCGCGGCAGCGTCGCGCTGCACGTCGACGGGCGAGACCGTCACCGTCGGGAACGCCTCGAGCTGGGCGCCCCGGAGGCTGACGGCGTCGCGGGCGGTGCCGTCGGCGGTGCCCGGGGTGCAGGTGGGGGTGCGGGACATCCCGCGGGTCTCGTCCGCGCAGACGCGCGCGTCGGTGACCCGGGCCTCGGCGACGTTGGCGACCTCGACCCCGTCGTCGCCCACGCCGGCCTCGGGGGCCTCGCCCGTCACGCGGTTGTGCGCCAGCAGGCGGGTGCCGAGCACCAGGCGGGCCTGGTTCGTCCAGGCGATGCGGCCGGTGTACCGGACCTGCACGCCCACGACGTCGGCCAGGGCGGCCTCGTCCTCGTCGAGCAGCTCGGCGCGCGGGACGGTCCGGTGGCTGACGCCGCCGTCGGCGGCCCGCTCGTAGACGACGACCTCGACCGCGGAGGCGCCCGGCAGGCCGGACGCGTCGGTGAGCTCGCGCACGTCGGTGACCGCGAAGGCCGCGAACGGCGCGTCGGCGTCGATCGACGTGGCGGTGTCGATGCCCCGCGGCTCGGTCAGGACGAGCTCGTCGACCCGGGTCCCGGAGGCGCTGGCGGCGGTCGCGGTCAGGGTGGCGGTGGGCCACGCGGAGGCGGGCGCGGTGGCCGGG
This sequence comes from Cellulomonas sp. EB106-03-03-XG116, assembly GCF_058792015.1. Taxonomy (NCBI): domain Bacteria; kingdom Bacillati; phylum Actinomycetota; class Actinomycetes; order Micrococcales; family Cellulomonadaceae; genus Cellulomonas; species Cellulomonas sp. EB106-03-03-XG116. The sequence continues at coordinate 39,217 of NZ_JBYTEP010000018.1, read as the reverse complement.
TCGACGGGCAGCGCGAGGTCGTGCAGGTTGCTGCTGCCGGTCAGCGGGCTGCCGTTGGCGTCCCGGAGCCAGGTCTTCGTGGCGGTGGCGCCGAGCGACGCGGGCTGGACGGTCACGGTGCGCTCGCCGACCGGGTTCACCGGGCCGCCGAGGTCGACGGCCGAGCCGTCGGACGACGCGGTCCCGGTCACGGCGCCGGAGTTCTCGACCGCGCCGGGGGCGGAGCCGGTGTAGGTGTACGCGTCGTTGACCGGCTCACCCGTCGCGCGGGAGGTGTCTCGCAGCGCGAACGTGAGCGCGACCTTGCGCGCGGGGGCGTCGGTCGTCGCGACCGCCCCGGTGGTCAGCGTGCCGAGCAGGCCGCGGCGCCAGTCGGAGGCGGCGAGCGCCTGGCGCTCGGAGTCCGGGCGCGCGGCGTACACGAGCTGCACGCCGCCGATGCGGGCCCGCAGGCTGGCCGACTGCACGGCCACGCCCGGGAACGCGCCGGCGTACGGGAACGCGCCCTGCGCGGCGGCGCCGCCGAACGCGACGTCGGAGCGGGCCGCGGCCGGGTTGGTCCGGTCGGCCCAGGCCGAGCCGGTCCAGACGCGGGTCGCCAGCGACTCCCAGCGGCCGTCCACGACGTCGAAGACCCGCACGTCGGTGACCCGGTCGAAGACGAGGTACGGGTCGTAGACGCCCGAGGCGGCCGCGCCCGAGGTGATCGGCTGGACGCCGGACAGGTCGAACGTGTCGTAGAAGCTCCCGGCCGGCCCGGTCGCCGGGTCCGGCTGCGCCCCCGTGACGCCGTTCGCGTCGGTGACCGTCACGCTCGACAGGTCCTCGCCGCCGGTGCCCCAGGTGAGCGTCGCGGTGGTCGCGTCGCCGTTGCCCTCGGTCCGGTCGCGGTTGTCCATCGTCTTGACCAGCGCCGGGTAGCCGCCCGTGCCGGTGCCGCCGAGCATCTGCACCGTGTCGGAGACGCGGCGGACCGCGCTGGTGACGACGAAGCCCTCGATGGCCGCGGACGAGGTGATCTGGGCGACGTTGGTGCGGTCGGTGCCGTCCGCCCAGGTGCCGGCGGTGACGCCGGACCGGAGCGCGAAGGTGATGCGGACGCGCGCGCGGTCGCCGTTGGCGAACGTCCCGCCCCCGGGGCGCGTGACGACGACGCGCACGCCGCGCCAGGCGGAGGTGTCCCCGAGCGCGGCGGTGGAGCCGGTGTGGTCGACCCACTGCGGGTCGGTCGCGGTGTAGTACTGCAGCTGCGCGGACCCGCCCGCGGGCACGGTGGCGTCGACCGAGGTGGGCGCGAACGCGGTCCACCACGCGGCGCCGGTGGTCCCGCCGGTGGCGGCGGTGCGCGACGCGGCGCTGTCCTCGAGGGTCAGCGTGTCGGGCAGGTGCCCGCTCCCCCCGCTGAGCGGCCGGGCGGTCGCCTCCAGCACGGCGTTGACCGTCGCGCCCGCGGTGCGGGTCACGTACGGCTCGGCGACGTACTTGGCGCCCGCGACGTCCACGGTCGGGACGGCGACGGACACGGTGGCCGCGGTGACGGGTCGGTTGCCGCTCGCCGGGGTGCGCGGCGTGACGGCGGAGGTGTCGGTGCCGAGCCGGGTGGTGGCGACGGTGTGCACGGCGTACGTCGCGGCGGTGCTCGACGTCGCGGTGCGCGCGAGGTACGGCAGGGTGACCGAGGCGCCCATCGGCACCGCGGAGCCGGTGCCGTGCACCGTCGCGCGGAACCCGGTGACCTCGGACCAGGACGCGAGGCCGAACGCCGCCGGGTCGGTCGGGACGGCGGGCGCCGTCGCGTCGAGGTCGACGGTGCGCTCGGTCCCGCCGGCGAGCACGGTCAGCTCGAGGCGCGCCGGACCGGTGAGGCCCTGCACCGCGACGCCGGAGCCGTCCGCGCTGTCGGTGCGGCCGGCGGCGGTGCCGCGCGCGGCGCCGAAGCCGGCGAAGGCGAGGCCGGCACCGAGCGGGTTGGCCAGGGCCGGGAGGTCCGGGTCGAGGGCCGCGTTCGTGGCGGACACCTGCGCGGCGGTGGCCGGGACCTCGACGACGAGGGCGTCCACGGCGCGGCGCGACCAGTTGGTGCCCGCCGCGGTGCCGCGCACGAAGCCGCCGCCGTACACCGGCGTGCTCAGGCCGACGAGCGCGGTCGCGGAGCCCGCGTACGCGCGCGGGTCGGAGATGCGGAAGCCCCGGGTGTCGGTGGTGGTCGCGGAGGTGGTTGCGCCGCGCACGGCCCGGGCGGTGGCGGTGCCCGTCACGGTCAGCGTGTTCATGTCCGACGCGGCGGAGAAGGTCGCGGCGCCCGCGGTGACGTAGTCGGCCTTGGCCCCCGTCCGCGCGACCGGCGTCGCGTCCTGGCTGAGGTGCTCGCGCACGTCGACGCGCAGGGTGGCGGGCGACCCGGGGGCGACGAGGCCCCCGGTCGCCGCGGCGAACACGACCTCCAGGCCGGTGAGGCGGGACCGCGTGGTGGCGTCGAGGCCGGCGAGCAGGTCCGCCGCGGCGTCCGCGCCGGTGGCGGTGCCGATCGCGACCCGCACGGGGGCGCCCGAGCCGGTCCAGGTCCACCCGGCGACGGTGGCGGTCGCGGCGCCGGCCGGCCAGGTCGTGATCGCCAGGCCGGTCAGGTCGGTGAGCATCCCGGCGGTGCCGGCCGCCGGCGCGGTCGCGGGGTTGCTGCCGCCCCAGGTGAGCGTGAGGCGCTCCGCCGGGTCGCCGGTCAGCGTGCCGGTGACGGCCGCGGAGTTCGTCGGGGTGTCCGCGCCGTCCTCGACGCCGGACAGCCAGCCCTCGCGGGACCACGCGACCTGCGTGCTGGTGGCGAGGTTCACCGGGAAGTCGCCGGTGATCCGGACCCGGCCCTTCGCGCCGACGCCGCCCGTGGCCGTCGGCGTGGCCGTGATCGTCCCGGTCTGCGTGCCGCCCCCGTTCGGCGTGACCAGCCGGGTCGACAGGCGCAGGTCCCCGCTGACGCCCGACTGCAGGCCGGTGAGGCCGTCCGAGGTGGTGCTCGTGAACCGCACGGAAAAGGCGGCCGCGGTGGTGTGGTCCGCGGTCGGGGTGCCGCCGACGGCGTCGGCCCAGTACTGCACGGTCGCGCCCAGGCCGGAGACGTCGAGCGCCTGGGTCAGCCGGAGGGCGTCGAGCGTCACATCCATCGTCGCGTGCTCGCAGGACGACTCGTCGCCGGCGCACCGGTAGCCCAGGGTGCTGCTGACGGTGCCCGCCGCGGGGGCCGCGGTGTACGCCGCGTCGAACCCGTACCCGGGGTCGGCGGGCGGCGCCGCCTGCGCGGTCGCGCCGGAGGTCACCGAGAAGCCGGTGACGGTGAGCACCGGGTCGGCGGCGGCGACGGCCGCGGGGGCGCCGGTGGCCACGAGGAGGGGGGCGAGCAGCGCGCCGACGACCGCGAGCACGGCGGGTCGGCGGAGGCGGAGGCGGAGGCGGAGGCGGGACGGTGCGGGCATGCGGGGTTTCCCGGGGGCAGGCGCGGGCGTGCGGCGACCGGGCGTCGCACGGAGGGGGACGCCCTACCTTCGGCCGACCCCTGACCCGTCATGAGTCCGCTATGGGGTGAAAGCACCCCTCTGACCTGGTCTGTCCGCTTTCGAGTGGGGTGGTAGCACCCGCCGGAGGGACCGGATTCACCCGCACGGGTCGCCCGGCGCCTCGGCCGGGTGACGGGTCCCGGCGGCCCGGCCAGCGCCGGCCGTCGCCCCGCCGTCGCCCCGCCCGGGGACGCCGAGACCCACCGTCCCCGGAGCGGGGAGGTGGGTCTCGGTCGGGGTGCCGCGGCCGGGTCAGCCCAGCGGGGCGACGGTCACGCCGCGCGCCGCGAGCTCCGCCGCGCCGCCGTCGACGGCCGTCAGCACCCAGAGGCCGCCGTCGTGCAGGGCGACCGAGTGCTCCCAGTGCGCCGCGCGGGCGCCGTCGGCCGTGACGACCGTCCAGTCGTCGTCGAGCACCTCGGTGGCGTGCCCGCCCCGGGTGATCATCGGCTCGACCGCCAGGCACATGCCGGCGCGCAGCTTCGGGCCGCGGTCGCGGGCCCGGTAGTTCAGCACGTCCGGCGGCTGGTGCATCGCGGACCCGATGCCGTGCCCGACGTAGTCCTGGACGATGCCGAACGGCACGCCGCCGTTGACCGCCGGGTCGGCCGCCGCGACGGCGTCCTCGACCGCGTCGCCCACGACCGCGAGCCGGTCGGCGAGGCCGCCGCCCTCGCCGGCGAGCGCGGCGATGCCGTCCCACATGCAGCGCTCGGTCAGGTCCGCCAGCGCCTGGTCGGCGGGGTCGGCCTCCGGCAGCACCAGGGTGAGCGCGGAGTCGCCGTGCCAGCCCTCGACGATCGCGCCGCAGTCGATGGACACCACGTCGCCCGGCTGCAGCACGCGGCCCGACGGGATGCCGTGCACGACCTCGTCGTTCACCGACACGCAGATGGTCGCCGGGTAGTCGTAGTACCCGAGGAACGACGGCAGCGCGCCGGCGTCCGCGATCACCGCGGCGGCGACGGCGTCCAGGTCGGCGGTCGTGGCACCCGGCACCGCGGCCGCGCGGGCCGCCGCCAGGGCGTCCGCGACCACGAGCCCGGCGCGCCGCATGAGCAGCACCTGGTCGGGCGTCTTGAGCTCGATCTTCTCGCGTCCGAACACGACTCCCCCGCCGGTCAGCCGACCTGCGAGGCGAGGGCCGCGAGCAGCCGCTCGGTGACCTCGTCGACCTCGCCGATGCCGTCCACGCGGACCAGCAGGTCGCGCTCGGCGTACAGGCCCGACACGGGGGCGGTCTGCTCGGCGTAGACGTCGAGGCGGCGGCGGATCACCGGCTCGGTGTCGTCCGCGCGGCCCTCGATCTCGGCGCGCTTGAGCAGCCGCTCCACGACCACGTCGGAGTCCGCGGTGATCTCGAGCGCGGCGTCCAGCGCCCGGCCGTCGGCCTCGAGGATCCCGTCCAGCTCCCCGACCTGCGCCGTGTTGCGCGGGTAGCCGTCGAGCAGGAAGCCCTGCGCGGCGTCCGGCTGCGCGAGCCGGTCGCGCACCATCGCGTTGGTGACCTCGTCGGGGACGAGCTCGCCGCGCGCGGTGTACTCCTGCGCGGTGCGGCCGAGCTCGGTGCCGCCCTTGATGTTGGCGCGGAAGATGTCGCCGGTCGAGATCGCCGGGACGCCGAGGCGCTCGGCCAGGCGCGCGGCCTGGGTGCCCTTGCCGGCCCCGGGGGGACCGAGCAGGACGAGACGGGCGGTGGAGCCGGAGGCTGCCGGAGCGGAGCTCATCGGAGGAACCCTTCGTAGTGGCGCTGCTCGAGCTGCGACTGGATCTGCTTCACCGTCTCGAGGCCGACGCCCACGACGATGAGGATCGACGAGCCGCCGAACGGGATGTTCGTGCCGACGCCCAGGACGATGAACGCGATCGTCGGGATCAGCGCGACCAGCGCGAGGTACAGGGACCCGGGCGCCGTGATGCGGGTGATCACGTAGTCCAGGTACTCGGCCGTGGGACGGCCGGCGCGGATGCCGGGGATGAACCCGCCGTACCGCTTCATGTTGTCCGCGACCTCGTCCGGGTTGAACGTGATCGCCGTGTAGAAGTAGCAGAAGAAGATGATCAGCAGGACGTACAGCGCGATGTGCAGCGGCGCGTCCGTGGCGGCGAGGTTGTTCGCGACCCACTGCTTCCAGCCGGCGGTCTGGTCGCCGAAGCCGGCGAGCAGGGCGGGGACCTGGAGCAGGGACGACGCGAAGATCACCGGGATGACGCCGGCCATGTTGATCTTGATCGGGATGTACGTCGAGGACCCGCCGTAGGTGCGGCGCCCGACCATGCGCTTGGCGTACTGCACCGGGATGCGGCGCTGGGACTGCTCGACGAAGACGACCAGCGCGATGACCAGGACGATGATCGCCATGATCACCAGGAACGCGCCGATGCCGCCGGAGCCGCCCGCGATCGACCACATGGCGCCCGGGAAGGACGCGGCGATCGAGGTGAAGATCAGCAGGGACATGCCGTTGCCGACGCCGCGCTCGGTGATGAGCTCGCCCAGCCACATGATGAGGCCGGTGCCGGCGGTCATCGTGATGATCATGAGCAGCGTCGTCACGATGCTGTCGTCCGGGATCACGTCGACGGAGCAGCCCTGGAAGAGCTGGCCGTTGCGCGCCGTGATGATGACCGTCGTCGACTGCAGGACCGCCAGGCCGATCGTCAGGTACCGCGTGTACTGCGTGAGCTTCGCGGTGCCGGACTGGCCCTCCTTGTGCAGGGCCTCGAACCGCGGGATCACCACGCGCAGCAGCTGGATGATGATGCTCGCGGTGATGTACGGCATGATCCCGAGCGCGAACACCGACAGCTGCAGCAGCGCACCGCCGCTGAACAGGTTCACCAGGCCGAGCAGCGTGTTCGACTCGCCCTGGTCGATGCAGATCTGCACGTTCGGGTAGGACACGCCCGGCGTCGGCAGGAACGAGCCGATGCGGAAGATCACCATGATGCCGATGGTGAACAGCAGCTTGCGCCGCAGGTCGGGTGTCCGGAACGCCCGCACGAATGCGCTGAGCACGTGTCCTCCTGCTCCGCCGAAGCGGGATGTCGTCGAGGCGGCCGGCGCGCCGCGCGCCGGTCCGTCGTCGGGTCGGGCGCGCCACGGCGCCCGGCACCCTGCCGAACCCTAACGGACTTCCGTCCCTGGGTGGGCATCGCCCCACGGCCGTGCGGCCGTGGTGGCGGCGGGGTCGGCGGGCCGCGGCGGGCCCGGTCCCCCGGGGAAAGCCGAACGGGGCCGGCGGGGCGTGGAGCCCTCGCCGACCCCGTTCGTCAGGGATCAGTCCTGCGCGACGCTGCCGCCGGCGGCCAGGATCTTCTCCTTGGCCGAGCCGGAGTACGCGTCGACGGCCACGGCCACCTTCACCGTGAGCTCGCCGGTGCCGAGCACCTTGACGGGCTGGCCCTTGCGGACCGCGCCCTTCGCGACCAGGTCCGCGACCGTGACGTCGCCGCCGTCGGGGTACAGCGCCGACAGCTTGTCCAGGTTCACGACCTGGTACTCGACCCGGAACGGGTTCTTGAAGCCGCGGAGCTTGGGCAGCCGCATGTGCAGCGGCATCTGCCCGCCCTCGAAGCGCTCCGGCACCTGGTACCGGGCCTTGGTGCCCTTGGTACCGCGACCGGCGGTCTTGCCCTTGGACGCCTCACCACGACCCACGCGGGTCTTGGCGGTCTTGGCACCCGGGGCCGGACGCAGGTGGTGCACCTTGAGCGTGCCGCCGGCACCCTCGGTCGCCTGCGCCTCGGCCTTGGGGGCCTTGGCGGCGGCGGCCTTCGGGGCCTTCGCCTTCGCCGCCGGCTTCTCCTCGGCAGCCGCCTCGGCCTCGGCCTTCGCCTTGGTCGTGCGGGCCGGGGCCTTGCGGGCCGGCTTCTCGGCGGCGGACGACTCGGTCGCCGTCGCCTTCTTGGCGCGCGTGGCCTTCGGAGCCGCGGCAGCGGTCTCCTCGACCTTCTCGGTCTCCTTCTCCGCCATCGTCACTCCACCTCCTCGACCGCGACCAGGTGCGTCACCGTCTTGACCATGCCGCGGATCTCAGGACGGTCCTCCTTGACGACGACGTCGCCGATCCGCTTGAGGCCCAGGGTGCGCAGCGTGTCGCGCTGGTTCTGCTTGCCGCCGATGGCGGACTTGGTCTGGGTCACCTTCAGGCGAGCCATCAGGCACCCACCTTCTCCGTCTTCGCGGCACGACCCGCGGCCTGGGCCTTGAGCAGCGACGCCGGGGCGACGTGCTCGAGCGGCAGACCACGGCGCGCGGCGACGGCGGCCGGCTCCTCGAGACCCTTCAGCGCGGCGACCGTGGCGTGCACGATGTTGATCGCGTTGGAGGAGCCGAGGGACTTCGACAGGATGTCGTGGACGCCGGCGCACTCCAGCACCGCGCGCACCGGACCACCGGCGATCACGCCGGTACCCGGGGACGCGGGACGCAGGAAGACGACACCGGCGGCGGCCTCACCCTGGATGGGGTGGGTGATGGTGCCCTGGATGCGGGGGACGCGGAAGAAGTTCTTCTTCGCCTCCTCGACACCCTTGGCGATCGCCGCGGGCACCTCCTTGGCCTTGCCGTAGCCGACACCGACCGTGCCGTCGCCGTCGCCGACGACGACCAGGGCGGTGAAGCTGAAGCGACGGCCACCCTTGACGACCTTGGCGACGCGGTTGATGGAGACGACGCGCTCGAGGAACGCGCTCTTCTCGGCGGCGTCGCCCCGGCGGCCGTCACGGCGACCGCCGTCGCGGCGGTCACCGCCGCCCTGACCCTGGGGAGCGCCCGTGTTGCTGCGCTGAGGAGCAGCCATCAGTGGATCCTCTTCTTCGATGCGGGAATGGTCGTCGTCACAGCGCCAGACCGCCCTCGCGGGCGGCGTCGGCCACTGCGGCCACACGCCCGTGGTACTTGTTGCCGCCGCGGTCGAAGACCACCGCGTCGATGCCGGCCGCCTTGGCGCGCTCGGCGATCAGCTCGCCGACGCGACGGGCCTTGGCCGTCTTGTCGCCCTCGGCGGCACGCAGGTCCACCTCGAGGGTCGAGGCGGAGACCAGGGTGCGGCCCACGGCGTCGTCGACGACCTGCGCGACGAGGTTGCGGTTCGACCGGGTGACGACCAGGCGCGGACGCGCGGCGGTGCCGGCGACCTTCTTGCGCAGCCGGAGGTGGCGGCGCCGACGGGCCTTGAACTTGCCCTTACCGATGATGGTGATCGCCATGGCTCACTTACCAGCCTTTCCGACCTTGCGGCGGACGTTCTCGCCCGCGTAGCGCACGCCCTTGCCCTTGTACGGCTCGGGCTTGCGGATCTTGCGGATGTTCGCGGCGACCTCGCCCACCTGCTGCTTGTCGATGCCCGAGACCGAGAACTTGGTCGGGGACTCGACGGCGAAGGTGATGCCGGCGGGCGGCGTCACGGACACCGGGTGGCTGAAGCCGAGCGCGAACTCGAGCGCGTCACCCTTGGCCGACACGCGGTAACCGGTGCCGACGATCTCCAGCTTCTTCTCGTAGCCGGCGGTGACGCCGGTGACGAGGTTCGCCAGGAGGGTGCGCGTGAGGCCGTGCAGCGACCGCGAGAGGCGCTCGTCGTTCGGACGGGTGACCACGAGGGCCCCCTCGTCGTCGCGGGCGACCTCGATGGGCGACGCGACCGTGTGCGTGAGGGTGCCCTTGGGGCCCTTCACCGTCACGACGGCGCCGTTGATGGAAACATCCACGCCGGCCGGGACCGAAACGGGGATTCTGCCGATACGAGACATTGGCTAGCTCCTTTCCGTCTCGGACTTACCAGACGTAGGCGAGGACTTCCCCACCCACGCCCTTCTTGGCGGCCTGCTTGTCCGTCAGGAGACCGGAGGACGTGGACAGGATCGCCACGCCCAGGCCACCGAGGACCTTCGGCAGGTTGGTCGACTTCGCGTACACCCGGAGGCCGGGCTTCGACACGCGCTTGATGCCGGCGAGCGCACGCTCGCGGCTCGGGCCGTACTTCAGCTCGACCACGAGGTTCTTGCCCACGCGGGCGTCCTCGGTGGTCCAGCCGGAGATGTAGCCCTCGGCCTGCAGGATCTCCGCGATGTGCGACTTCAGCTTCGAGTACGGGATGGTCACCGTGTCGTGGTGCGCCGAGTTCGCGTTGCGCAGACGCGTCAGGAAGTCTGCGATCGGGTCGGTCATCGTCATGGGGGCTATCGCCCTTCCTCGCCGTGGTTTCCGCGGCGGCCGCCCGTGGGGGCGGCGCGCCGCGGACCTGCGACGTCGTTGTTTACCAGCTGCTCTTGGTCACACCGGGGAGCTGGCCCGCGTGGGCCATCTCGCGCACGCAGATCCGGCACAGGCCGAACTTGCGGTACACGGAGTGCGGACGCCCGCAGCGCTGGCACCGGGTGTAGGCCCGCACGGCGAACTTCTGCTTGCCCGCGGCCTTGTTGATCAGGGCGGTCTTCGCCATGTCAGTTCTCCTCCTTGAACGGGAAGCCCAGGTGCTTGAGCAGCGCCCGGCCCTCCGCGTCCGTGGTCGCGGTCGTGACCACCGTGATGTCCATGCCCCGGACCCGGTCGATCTTGTCCTGGTCGATCTCGTGGAACATCGACTGCTCGGTCAGACCGAAGGTGTAGTTGCCGTGGCCGTCGAACTGCTTCGGCGACAGCCCGCGGAAGTCGCGGATGCGCGGCAGCGCGGTCGACAGCAGGCGGTCCAGGAACTCCCAGGCACGGTCGCCGCGCAGCGTGACGTGCGCGCCGATCGGCATGCCCTCGCGCAGCTTGAACTGCGCGATGGACTTGCGGGCCTTGGTGACCTGCGGCTTCTGACCCGTGATCTGCTGGAGGTCGCGGATGGCGCCCTCGATCAGCTTCGAGTCCTTGGCCGCGTCGCCGACACCCATGTTCACGACGACCTTCACCAGGCGCGCGACCTGGTTCACGTTCTCGTGGGAGAACTCCTCGCGGAGCGCCGTGCGGATGGCGTCGTTGTACCGGACCTTCAGGCGCGGGACCGGGTAGGCGCGCGTCGTCTCGTCGGTGGCGGTCATCAGATGTCCTTACCGGAGCGCTTGGCGACGCGGACCCGAACGGTGCGGGTCCGGCCGTCGCGCTCGACCTGCTCGGTGCGGTAGCCGACCCGGGTACCACGCTTGGTCTCGGGGTCGACCAGCATCACGTTGCTGATGTGGATGGGGGCCTCGACCGTCTCGATGCCACCGGTGCGGGAGCCGCGCTGGCTCTGGCCGACCTTGGTGTGCTTCGTGATGCGGTGGATGCCCTCGACGAGCACGCGGTCGCGGTCGGTGAGGACCTCGAGGACGCGCCCCTGCTTGCCCCGGTCCTTGCGGGAACCGGAGATGACGACCACGAGGTCGCCCTTCTTGATCTTCGCCATGTCAGAGCACCTCCGGCGCCAGCGAGATGATCTTCATGAACTTCTTGTCGCGCAGCTCGCGGCCCACCGGGCCGAAGATGCGCGTACCACGGGGCTCACCGTCGTTCTTGAGGATCACCGCGGCGTTCTCGTCGAACTTGATGTACGAGCCGTCCACGCGCCGGCGCTCCTTGCGGGTGCGCACGACGACCGCCTTGACGACGTCGCCCTTCTTGACGTTGCCGCCCGGGATCGCGTCCTTGACGGTGGCGACGATCACGTCACCGATACCGGCGTAGCGACGGCCCGAACCACCGAGAACGCGGATGCAGAGGATCTCCTTCGCACCCGTGTTGTCGGCGACCCGAAGTCGCGACTCCTGCTGAATCATCTATCGAACTCCTGTCGTCTGCCGGTTCTCGCACACGGCGAGCCTGGCCGAACGGATAGTGGACAAGAAGGCGCGAGCCTTACTTCGCCTTCTCGAGGATCTCCACCAGACGCCACCGCTTGGTGGCGGAGAGCGGGCGGGTCTCCATGATGAGGACCAGGTCACCGACGCCGGCCGAGCTGGCCTCGTCGTGCGCCTTGACCTTGCTGGTCCGCCGGATGACCTTGCCGTAGAGCGGGTGCTTGACCCGGTCCTCGACCTCGACCACGACGGTCTTGTCCATCTTGTCGCTGACCACGTAACCGCGCCGCGTCTTGCGGTAGGGACGCTGGGTCCCCGTGGCGGTGGTGGCCTCGTTGGTGTTCTCGCTCATCGAGTCCTCACTCGCTCGCGCTGGGCGCGGTCCGGATGCCGAGCTCGCGCTCGCGCAGGATCGTGTAGATCCGGGCGATGTCGCGACGCACGGCCTTGAGGCGGCCGTGGCTCTCGAGCTGACCGGTGGCCGACTGGAAGCGCAGGTTGAACAGCTCCTCCTTGGCCTTCTTCAGCTCGGCCACGAGGCGCTCGTCGTCGAAGGCGTCCAGCTCGGTGGGAGCCAGGTCCTTGGTGCCGATAGCCATCAGTTACCACCCTCGCGAACCACGAAACGGGTCTTCATCGGGAGCTTGTGCTGCGCGCGGCGCATGGCCTCGCGAGCCAGCGGCTCCGGGACGCCGGCGAGCTCGAACATCACTCGGCCGGGCTTGACGTTGGCGATCCACCACTCCGGCGAACCCTTACCGGAACCCATGCGGGTCTCGGCGGGCTTCTTGGTGAGCGGACGGTCCGGGTAGATGTTGATCCAGACCTTGCCGCCACGCTTGATGTGGCGGGTCATCGCGATACGAGCAGCCTCGATCTGGCGGTTCGTGACGTAGGCCGGCTCCAGAGCCTGGATGCCGAACTCGCCGAACGAGATCGCGGTGCCACCGGTCGCGGCGCCGGAGCGCCCCGGGTGGTGCTGCTTGCGGTGCTTCAGCCTGCGCGGGATCAGCACGGCTCAGGCCTCCGTTCCGGTCTCAGGAGCGGTCGTCGCCTCGGCGGCCGGAGCAGCGGTGGCCTCGGCCGCGGGGGCCTCGGTCCGCTCGTTCCGGCGGCCGCCGCCGCGCGGGCCACGGTCGCCGCCGCGGTCGCCACGGTCCCCACGGGGGCCGCGGGACTGACGCGGGGCCTGCGTGGCCTGCTCGCGGGCGAAGTCGCGCTCGGTCATGTCGCCCTTGTAGACCCAGACCTTCACGCCGATGCGGCCGAAGGTCGTGCGGGCCTCGAAGAAGCCGTAGTCGATGTTCGCGCGGAGCGTGTGCAGCGGCACCCGACCCTCGCGGTAGAACTCCGTGCGGCTCATCTCCGCGCCGCCGAGGCGGCCGGAGACCTGCACGCGGATGCCCTTGGCGCCGGCGCGCTGCGCGGACTGCATGCCCTTGCGCATCGCACGACGGAAGGACACGCGGCTCGCCAGCTGCTCGGCGATGCCCTGCGCGACCAGCTGCGCCTCGATCTCGGCGTTCTTGACCTCGAGGATGTTGAGCTGCACCTGCTTGCCGGTGAGCTTCTCGAGCTCACCGCGGATGCGGTCCGCCTCGGCGCCGCGGCGGCCGATGACGATGCCCGGGCGCGCGGTGTGGATGTCGACGCGGACGCGGTCACGCGTGCGCTCGATCTCCACCTTCGCGATGCCCGCGCGCTCCAGACCCGTGCTCATGAGCTTGCGGATCTGCACGTCCTCGCGGACGTAGTCGCGGTACCGCTGACCCGGCTTGGTCGAGTCGGCGAACCACCGCGAGCGGTGATCGGTCGTGATGCCCAGGCGGTACCCGAGCGGGTTGACCTTCTGTCCCACTGTCAGGCCCTTCCCTTCGTCTCACGCTCGGCGACGACCACGGTGATGTGGCTCGTGCGCTTGAGGATCTGGCTCGCGCGGCCCTGCGCCCGGGGGCGGAACCGCTTCAGCGTCGGACCCTCGTCCACGAACGCCTCGGCCACGTAGAGGTTGCCCTCGTCGAAGCGCTCACCGGCACGCTTGGCGCCCTCGCGGGCGTTCGCGATCGCGGACTCGACGACCTTGAGGACCGTCTCCCCCGCGGCCTGCGGCGCGAACTTCAGCGTCGACACGGCCTCGCCGGCCTGCTTGCCACGGATGAGGTCCACGACGCGCCGGGCCTTCTGGGGCGTGACGCGGACGAACCGCGCCTTCGCCTTGGCTTCCATTGCTGTCCTGCCTTCTTGTCTCTGCCGTCAGGGCAGTCGCAGCGCTGACCCGGGGGTCAGCGGCGACGGCCCTTCCGGTCGTCCTTCTCGTGGCCGCGGAACGTGCGCGTCGGGGCGAACTCGCCGAGCTTGTGCCCGACCATCGACTCCGTCACGAACACCGGCGTGTGCTTGCGGCCGTCGTGCACCGCGAACGTGTGGCCCAGGAAGTCCGGGGTGATCATCGAACGACGCGACCACGTCTTGATGACGTTCTTGGTGCCGGCGGCGTTCTGCGCGTCGACCTTCTTCTGCAGGTGCCCGTCGACGAAGGGCCCCTTCTTCAGGCTGCGAGGCATGTCTCCCGGCTCCCTATCAGCGCTTCTTGCCGGTGCGGCGGCGACGGACGATGAGCTTGTCGCTCGGCTTGTTCGGACGACGCGTGCGGCCCTCCGGCTGGCCCCACGGGCTCACCGGGTGACGACCACCGGACGTCTTGCCCTCACCACCACCGTGCGGGTGGTCGATCGGGTTCATCGCGACACCGCGGACCGAGGGCCGCTTGCCCTTCCAGCGCATGCGGCCGGCCTTGCCCCAGTTGATGTTCGACTGCTCGGCGTTGCCGACCTCGCCGACCGTGGCGCGGCAGCGCAGGTCGACGTTGCGGATCTCGCCCGACGGCATGCGGAGCTGCGCGTACGGCCCGTCCTTCGCGACCAGCTGCACCGAGGCACCCGCGGAGCGGGCGATCTTGGCGCCGCCACCCGGCTTGAGCTCGATGGCGTGGATCGTGGTACCGGTCGGGATGTTGCGCAGCGGCAGGTTGTTGCCGGGCTTGATGTCGGCACCGGCGCCGTTCTCGACGACGTCGCCCTGCTTCAGCTTGTTCGGCGCGATGATGTAGCGCTTCTCGCCGTCCGCGTAGTGCAGCAGCGCGATGCGCGCGGTGCGGTTCGGGTCGTACTCGATGTGCGCGACCTTGGCCGGCACGCCGTCCTTGTCGTGACGACGGAAGTCGATCACGCGGTAGGCGCGCTTGTGGCCACCACCCTGGTGCCGCATGGTGACGCGGCCGGTCGAGTTGCGACCACCGGTCTTGTGCAGCGGGCGGACCAGAGACTTCTCCGGCGTGGAGCGCGTGATCTCGACGAAGTCGGCGACGCTCGCGCCGCGGCGCCCCGGCGTCGTCGGCTTGTACTTACGGATTCCCATGGGGATCTGTCCTCAATCTGCTCTCGGGCCCGGTCAGCCGACCGGTCCGCCGAAGATGTCGATCGTGCCCTCGCGGAGGGTGACGATCGCGCGCTTCGTGTCCTTGCGCTTGCCGGTGCCGGAACGGGTCCGCCGCGTCTTGCCCTTGCGGTTGATCGTGTTCACGGAGTCGACCTTGACCGAGAAGACCTGCTCGACGGCGATCTTGATCTCGGTCTTGTTCGCGCGCGGGTCGACGATGAAGGTGTACTTGCCCTCGTCGAGCAGCCCGTAGCTCTTCTCGGAGACGACCGGCGCGATCAGGATGTCGCGGGGGTCCTTGGCGACGGCGGTCACTTGGCGTCCTCCTCGGCCTCGGACGACGTCGCGACGGCGGTCGCGCCGCGGCCCTTGACGGGACCGGCGAGGAACGTGTCGAGCGCGCCCTGGGTGAACACGACGTCGTCGGAGACGAGCACGTCGTAGGTGTTGAGCTGGTCGGCGACGAGCAGGTGGACCCGCTCGACGTTCCGCAGCGACTTCCAGGCCAGCTCGTCCGCGCGCTCCACGACCACGAGGACGTGCTTGCGGCCGGACAGCGTGTCCAGGACCTGCAGCGCGGCCTTGGTCGACGGCGCCTCGTTGACACCGAAGCCGGTGACGACGTGGACGCGGCCGGCGCGGGCGCGGTCCGAGAGAGCACCGCGGAGCGCCGCGGCCTTCATCTTCTTCGGGGTCCGCTGGGAGTAGTCGCGCGGGGTCGGGCCGTGGACGGTGCCACCGCCGGCGAACTGCGGCGCACGGGTCGAACCCTGGCGGGCGCGGCCGGTGCCCTTCTGCTTGTACGGCTTCTTGCCACCACCGCGGACCTCGCCGCGGGTCTTGGTGTCGTGGGTGCCCTGGCGCGCGGCGGCGAGCTGGGCGACGACCACCTGGTGGATCAGCGGGACGTTCGTCTGCGCGTCGAACACCTCACCGGGCAGGTCGGCCGTGCCGGCCTTCTTGCCCTGGGCGTCGAGCACGTCGACGGTCAGCGTCTCGGACATGAGGTTCATGCCCCCTTCACGGCGGTACGCACGACGACGACGCCCCGCTTCGGGCCCGGAACCGCGCCCTTGAGCAGCAGCAGACCCTTCTCGGCGTCGACCGCGTGGACGGTCAGGTTCTGGGTGGTCTGGCGGGCGTGGCCCATGCGACCGGCCATGCGCAGGCCCTTGAACACGCGCGACGGCGTCGAGGCGCCACCGATCGAGCCCGGCTTGCGGTGGTTGCGGTGCGCACCGTGCGAGGCGCCCACGCCGGAGAACCCGTGGCGCTTCATGACACCGGCGGTGCCCTTGCCCTTGGTGGTGCCGATGACGTCGACCAGCGCGCCGGCCGCGAAGGCCTCCGCGGTGATCTCCTGGCCGAGCGTGTACTCGGCGGCGTCCGGCGTCCGGATCTCGGCCACGTGCCGGCGGGGGGTGACCCCGGCCTTCTCGAAGTGGCCCTTCAGCGGCTTCGTGACCTTGCGCGGGTCCACCTGGCCGTAGGCCAGCTGCACCGCGGCGTAGCCGTCGGCCTCAGCGGAGCGCACCTGGGTCACGACGTTGGTGCCGACCGAGACGACCGTGACGGGGACGAGACGACCGTTGTCGTCCCAGACCTGCGTCATGCCGAGCTTCGTGCCGAGCACCGCCGTGACGGGGCGCGCGTTCTGCTGGGTAACCATGAAATCAGTTCCTTCCCAGCGTCAGAGCTTGATCTCGATGTTCACGTCCGCGGGCAGGTCGAGACGCATGAGCGAGTCGACCGCCTTCGGCGTGGGATCGATGATGTCGATGAGCCGCTTGTGCGTGCGCATCTCGAAGTGCTCGCGGCTGTCCTTGTACTTGTGGGGCGACCGGATGACGACGAAGACGTTCTTCTCCGTCGGGAGCGGCACCGGGCCCACGACCGTCGCACCAGCGCGGCTCACCGTGTCGACGATCTTGCGCGCCGAGCTGTCGATGACCTCGTGGTCGTAGGACTTGAGCCGGATGCGGATCTTCTGTCCCGCCATGGCGTCGTCTGCTTCTCTCTCTCGAACTACTGGAGTCCGACCCCCGCGCTCGGGCGTGTCGCTTTTCGCGACGTTCCTCAGCGCCGGTCCCGTCCGGGTGCGCAGGGCGCGCGCCGGCCGGGACGAGGTCGTTCGTTTGGTGATGAGTCCGACGCCGGGTGACCCCGGGCTGTGAGCTGGACTCGCACGCGTCCCGTGCCCGCTCGTCGGGGCATCCGAGCGCACGCGCGCAGACACCCCCGTCGTCGGGCAACTTGTCTAGTGTGCCAGCCGGGACCCGAAAGGTCCAACCGGACCTGCGTCACACCCGCGTGATCACGCGCCGGGCCCGGCGCGAGGGCGAGTCGCCTACGCGTTCCGGCCCAGCCTACGACCACCGCCGTGGGTCGCACGGGAAGGCGTAGGCCGTACTCCAGCGGCCAGGAGGCGCGACGCGAGCACTCCCGGGGTCCAGAGGTCCGTCCAGGTCCAGCGGACCACGCGCACGCCCCGGGAGCGCAGCCGGTCCTCGCGGCGCTTCTCCGCCCACAACCGCTCCTCGACCGCCCGACGGTCCGGGACGCCGTCCGTGCGGTACTTCTTCCGCCCGTCGAACTCGCCGGCGACGCGCGCGGCGTGCCACCAGAAGTCGACCCGGGCGATGACCGACGACCCCTCGGCGAGCGGCACCTGGAGCGCGGGCGGCTCGAGCCCGTCCAGGTGGATCCGCACACGGCTGACCGACTCCCCCACCGACTCCGCGGCGCCGTCGCCGAGCGCGACGGCGAGAGCCGCCCGGCGCGAGCCGGGACTCCCGGCGCAGGTGGCCAGGGCGGCGAGGAGGTCCTCGCGCGTGGCGAGACCCGTGCGCAGAGCACCGTCGACGACCGGCACGGCCTGCAGCGCGTCGCGTGCCCGGGCGAGGGAGACGAGGGTCTCGGCGGGGGCGGTCGTCCGCAGCCCGCGCCGGGACGCGACCGGCACGTCCGCGGGAGCCGCGTGCCGCACGAGCCCCGCTCGTCTGCCCGTGCCGCGGTGCGCGCCGGTGGGGGTGACCGGGCCGAGGACGTGCACGGCGTCCGGCTCGCCGACGAGCGGGAGCCCCCACAGCACCGCGGCCGACTCGTGCGAGAACACCGGGTGCTCGAGCTGGCGGCCGACGGCCCGCACGAGCAGCAGGTGCCGGCCCTCCGGACCGGCGCGGTCCCAGTCGGTCGCCCGCACGTAGACGCCGGTGCGCGGGCGGACGAGCCGTCCTGCCCGGACCGCGCGCCGCAGCGCGCCGTCGTCCACCCCGGCACGGGCCACGTCCCGGGCGAGGAAGGCGCCGACGGGCAAGAGGGTCAGCGGGTCGTCCATGGGGCCATCCCAGGCGCTGCCGACCGCGCGCACCGCGCCCCTCGGGGTCCCTCTGGGGACGACGCGCGGCCGCGCCCCTGTGGATCGCTCGGCGCCCGCGCGGTGCCGCGTGCACCGGGCCTACGGCTTCCGGCCCTGGCCCCTCCCATCGGGGTGGGCCGGGCCGGAGAACGTGGGTCTCGCACCAGCCCCCCGGGTCAGAGGCGGAAGCGGGTGACCGTCGTCGTCAGGGTGGTTGCCAGGGTCGACAGGTGCTCGGCCTGGGTGCGGGTCGCCTCGCCGCTGCCGGACGTCACCGCGGCCTGGGCCTCGACGTCGTCGATGCCCGCGGCGATCTGGGTGGCGCCGGCCGCGGTCTGCGCGATGCTCCGGCTGATCTCGGTCGTCGTGGCGTTCTGCTCCTCGACGGCGCTGGCGATCGTGGCCTGGTAGTCGTTGATCCGCGCGATGACCTCCGCGATCCCCGCGATCGCGCCGGCCGCCTCGGTGCTGTCCTCCTGGATCGCGCGCACCCGGGTCGCGATGTCCTCGGTGGCGCGCGCGGTCTCCTGGGCGAGCTCCTTGACCTCGGACGCCACGACCGCGAACCCCTTGCCGGCCTCGCCCGCACGGGCGGCCTCGATGGTGGCGTTCAGGGCGAGCAGGTTGGTCTGCTCGGCGATCGTGGTGATGACCTTGACGACGTTGCCGATCTCCGCGGACGACTCCCCGAGCTTGCCGACGGTCGCGTTCGTCTGCTCGGCGGACGCCACGGCCTGGTTCGCCACGCGCGCGGCCTCCTGCGCGGACTGCGAGATCTCCCGGATCGCGGCGCCCATCTGCTCGGCGCCGGTGGCGACGGTGAGGACGTTCGCCGAGACGTCCTTCGCCGCGACCCCGAGCGCGCGGGTCTGGTCGGTGGTGGCCTCGGAGGTGCCGGCGATCTCGTGCGCCCGGTCGAGCAGCGCGGCCGAGCCCCGGTCGAGGGCGGCCGAGCTCTCGGCGAGCGTGTGCACGGTCTCGCGGAGGCTCACCGCGGCGCGGGCGGCGGCGCGGCCCATCTGGCCGATCTCGTCAGAGCCGTCGGGCACGGGGCGCTCGGTCAGGTCGCCCTCGGCCAGCGCCTCGAGCACGTCCCGGACCTGGGCGACCCGACGGGCGGTGCTGCGGCCGACCAGCAGCGCGACGACGACGGCACCGGCCACGCCGGCGAGCAGGAGCACGATCACGAGCACCCGCGACTCCGCGGCCTGGGTGTGCGCGGCGGTGGACGCCTCGGTGGTCAGCGCGACCTCGTAGTCGCCGAGGGCGTCGGCAGTCTCGGCGAGCGACGCCTCGGCCGCGTTGAAGGTCGCCACGAGCTGGTCGACGGTCGGCGAGGTGTACCCGGCCGGCGCCGGCTGCCCGAGGACCTCGGTGTTGAACAGGTCGAGGTACCCCGTCCACGCGGCCTCGAAGGCGTCGACGTTCTGCTGCCAGGCCGGGTCGGCGTCCGGCACCGCGGTGTACCGGGCCAGCGCCTCGGTCACGCCGGCCTCGGCGTCGAGCGTCTGCTGCAGCGCCTCGTCGGAGCCGAGCGTCTCCCCCGGCGTGGTGTACCGGATGGTGCCCTTGTAGGTCGCGGCGAGGTCCTGCTGGATCCCGACCAGGGCGTCGAGGCGCTGGACGTTCTCCGCCTGGATCCGCTGCACCTGGTCGTCGAGGGACCCGAGCCGGGCGACCGCGAGCAGGCCGGTGCCCAGGGCGACGACGGCCATGATCGCGACGGACAGCAGGATCTTCGCCGCGATGCCGCCGGCGGCGCGGCGGGCGGCGCCGTCGGATGCGGACGGGCGGGACGACGGGCGGGCGGGCGCGCTCACGGGACGGTGCTCCTCGACGGTTGGCTGCACGGGGCAGCCTTCCCATCGTCGCGATCCCGACCGTGCTGACGGTTTCTCCCGGACTGGTTGAACCGTCACCGACACACGCGCCGCCCCCCGGACACGCAGAAGGGCCCGGGTGCCGAAGCACCCGGGCCCTCCCGGTCAAGCGGTGTCCCCCGGAGGGGTCAGATCACTTGATGATCTTGGTGACGCGGCCCGAGCCGACGGTGCGGCCACCCTCGCGGATGGCGAAGCCGAGGCCCTCCTCCATCGCGATGGGCTGGATCAGCGTCACGGAGATCTCCGTGTTGTCGCCGGGCATGACCATCTCGGTGCCCTCGGGCAGCGTGATGACGCCGGTGACGTCCGTGGTCCGGAAGTAGAACTGCGGACGGTAGTTCGAGTAGAACGGGTTGTGACGCCCGCCCTCGTCCTTGGCCAGGATGTAGACCTGGCCCTCGAACTCGGTGTGCGGCGTGATCGAGCCCGGCTTCACGACGACCTGGCCGCGCTCGACGTCCTCACGCTTGGTGCCACGGAGCAGGAGGCCGCAGTTCTCGCCGGCCCACGCCTCGTCCATCTGCTTGTGGAACATCTCGATACCGGTGACCGTGGTCTTCTGCGCCGGGCGGATGCCGACGATCTCGACCTCGGAGTTGATCGCGAGCTTGCCGCGGTCGACCTTGCCGGTGACGACGGTGCCACGACCGGTGATCGTGAAGACGTCCTCGATCGGCATGAGGAACGGCTTGTCCATGTCACGCACCGGCTCCGGCACGGACTCGTCCACGGCGTCCAGCAGGTCCTCGACGGACTTGACCCACTCGGGGTCGCCCTCGAGGGCCTTCAGGCCGGAGACGCGGATGACGGGCGCGTTGTCGCCGTCGAAGCCCTGCGACGACAGCAGCTCGCGGACCTCCATCTCGACGAGCTCGAGGATCTCCTCGTCGTCGACCATGTCGGACTTGTTGAGCGCCACGAGCAGGTAGGGCACGCCGACCTGACGGGCGAGCAGGACGTGCTCGCGCGTCTGGGCCATCGGGCCGTCGGTGGCGGCGACCACGAGGATGGCGCCGTCCATCTGCGCCGCACCCGTGATCATGTTCTTGATGTAGTCGGCGTGACCCGGCGCGTCGACGTGAGCGTAGTGACGCTTCTCCGTCTGGTACTCGACGTGCGCGATGTTGATCGTGATGCCGCGCTGCTTCTCCTCGGGCGCCTTGTCGATCTCGTCGAACGGCGTGAAGGGGTTCAGCTCCGGGTACTTGTCGTGCAGCACCTTCGAGATGGCAGCGGTCAGCGTCGTCTTGCCGTGGTCGACGTGACCGATGGTCCCGATGTTGACGTGCGGCTTGGTCCGCTCGAACTTCGCCTTGCCCACTGGGTCCTCCTCAGGACTCTGGTGTAGAGATTGCCGAACGATGCGGGGGGCCGTGCGGCCCCCCGCGGACGTGCGGTCCTACGGGTCGGTTGGGTGGTCGTTCTTTGATCGACCTGTGGGACTACTCGCCCCGGGTCTTCTTGATGATCTCGTCGGCAACATTCCGAGGAACCTCGGCGTAGCTGTCGAACTGCATCGAGTACACCGCACGACCCTGGGTCTTGGACCGCAGGTCGCCGACGTACCCGAACATCTCGGAGAGCGGCACCTGGGCGCGGATCACCTTCACGCCCGTCGCGTCCTCCATGGACTGGATCATGCCGCGACGCGAGTTGATGTCGCCGATGACGTCGCCCATGTAGTCCTCGGGCGTCCGCACCTCGACGGCCATGACCGGCTCGAGGAGGACCGGGTCCGCCTTGCGGACGGCCTCCTTGAGGATCATCGAGCCAGCGATCTTGAACGCCATCTCGGACGAGTCGACGTCATGCGCCGCACCGTCGAGCAGCGTGGCCTTGATGCCGACCAGCGGGAAGCCGGCCAGCACGCCGAGCTGCATGGCGCTCTGGATGCCCTGGTCGACCGACGGGATGTACTCGCGCGGGACGCGGCCACCGGTGACCGCGTTCTCGAACGCGTACAGCTCGCCGTCCTCGGACTCCAGCGGCTCGAAGGTCATCTGGACCTTCGCGAACTGGCCCGAGCCACCCGTCTGCTTCTTGTGGGTGTAGTCGATCTTCTCCACCTTGCGGCGGATCGTCTCGCGGTACGCCACCTGCGGCTTGCCGACGTTGGCCTCGACCTTGAACTCGCGACGCATGCGGTCGACGAGGATATCGAGGTGGAGCTCGCCCATGCCGCCGATGACGGTCTGGCCGGTCTCCTCGTCCAGGCGGACGCGGAAGGTCGGGTCCTCCTCGGCGAGCTTCTGGATCGCCGTGGAGAGCTTCTCCTGGTCGGCCTTCGTCTTGGGCTCGATGGCCACGTCGATGACCGGCTCGGGGAAGGTCATCGACTCGAGGATGACCTGCGAGCTCATGTCCGACAGGGTGTCACCGGTGGTGACGTCCTTCAGGCCGATGAACGCGTAGATGTGGCCGGCCGTGGCCTCGTCGACCGGGTTCTCCTTGTTGGCGTGCATCTGGAAGATCTTCCCGATGCGCTCCTTCTTGCCCTTGGTCGAGTTCATGACCTGGGCGCCCTGCACGACCTTCCCCGAGTAGACCCGGATGAAGGTGAGCTTGCCGAAGAACGGGTGCGCCGCGATCTTGAACGCCAGGGCCGAGAACGGCTCGGTGGCGTCCGGGTGCCGCTCGATGACGACCTCCGGGTCCTTGACGTCGTGGCCCTGGATGGCCGGGACGTCGAGGGGCGACGGGAGGTAGTCGACGACGGCGTCGAGCATGGGCTGGACGCCCTTGTTCTTGAACGCCGAGCCGCACAGGACCGGGAACGCCTCGCCGGAGATGGTGAGCTTGCGGATGCCGGCCTTGATCTCGGCGACCGTGAGCTCCTCACCGCCCAGGAACTTCTCGAGCAGCTCGTCGTCGGTCTCGGCGACGGCCTCGAGCAGCTCGGCGCGGAACTGCTCCGCCCGCTCCTGGAGGTCGGCCGGGATCTCCTCGATCTCGTACTTCGCGCCCATCTCGGTCTCGCCGCGCCACACGAGCGCGCGCATCTCGACCAGGTCCACGACGCCGATGAAGTCGTTCTCGGAGCCGATCGGCAGCTGGATGACCAGCGGCTTGGCCTTGAGGCGGTTCACGATGGTGTCGACCGTGAAGTAGAAGTCCGCGCCCAGCTTGTCCATCTTGTTGACGAAGCAGATGCGGGGGACCTCGTACTTGTCGGCCTGGCGCCACACGGTCTCCGACTGGGGCTCCACGCCCTCCTTGCCGTCGAACACCGCGACCGCGCCGTCGAGCACGCGCAGCGAGCGCTCCACCTCGACGGTGAAGTCCACGTGACCGGGCGTGTCGATGACGTTGATCTGCGTCTCGTTCGACTTGCCCTTGTTCCAGAAGGCGGTCACAGCAGCGGACGTGATCGTGATGCCACGCTCCTGCTCCTGCTCCATCCAGTCCGTGGTCGACGCGCCGTCGTGGGTCTCGCCGATCTTGTAGTTGACGCCCGTGTAGTACAGGATCCGCTCGGTCGTCGTGGTCTTGCCGGCATCGATGTGCGCCATGATGCCGATGTTCCGGACCTTGTTCAGGTCCGTGAGCACGTCCAGTGCCACAGGTTCAGCCCCTCGGTAGTGGGGTCCGCGCTACTGCTGGGATTACCAGCGGTAGTGGGCGAACGCCTTGTTGGACTCGGCCATCTTGTGCATGTCCTCGCGGCGCTTGACCGCGGCGCCCAGGCCGTTGCTGGCGTCGAGGATCTCGTTCATGAGGCGCTCGGTCATGGTCTTCTCGCGGCGAGCCCGCGAGTAGTCCGTGAGCCAGCGCAGCGCGAGGGTGGTCTGGCGGACGGGGCGGACCTCGACCGGGACCTGGTAGGTGGCGCCACCGACGCGGCGGGAGCGGACCTCGAGCGACGGGCGGACGTTGTCCAGCGCGCGCTTCAGCACGACGACCGGGTCGCCCTGGGTCTTCTCGCGGACGCCCTCGAGCGCGCCGTAGACGATGGCCTCGGCGACGGACTTCTTGCCGTCGAGGAGGACCTTGTTGATGAGCTGCGTGACGACCGGCGAGCCGTAGACGGGGTCGACGATCAGCGGCCGGCGGGGGGCGGGACCCTTACGAGGCATCGGTTCAGCCCTTCTTCGCGCCGTAGCGGCTGCGCGCCTGCTTACGGTTCTTCACGCCCTGGGTGTCCAGAGCACCACGGATGATCTTGTAGCGCACACCGGGGAGGTCCTTCACACGACCGCCGCGCACGAGCACGATCGAGTGCTCCTGCAGGTTGTGGCCCTCACCGGGGATGTACGCGGTGACCTCGATGCCCGAGGAGAGCTTGACGCGCGCGACCTTCCGCAGAGCCGAGTTCGGCTTCTTGGGGGTGGTCGTGTAGACGCGGGTGCACACACCGCGCCGCTGCGGGCTGCCCTTGAGGGCAGGCGTCTTCGACTTGTTCGTCTTCGCCTGCCGGCCCTTGCGGACCAGCTGCTGGATCGTAGGCACTACGTCTCCGTCTTGTTGATGAGTCTGGTCTGACCGGCACCCGTCACCCTGGACGGCCGGCAATGGTCCGGATCGTCGCCCGTCGCGCGACTACCCCGAGAGGTCTTGCGTCCCGCTCCGACCCCCGCACCCGGGCGTGTCGACCCCGTCCTGCTCCGCACACCGGTTCCCGGAGCTCCGGGGACGCAGGTGCGGTGGGGCCGATCCACCCGGCGCCGCACGTGGTGACCACGTGAGCGCGCGCGAGAGCCCGACGGCGCGGGCACGGTGTCCCACGTTACTCGGCCGTCACCCCAGGGTCAAAGCACCTGGTGACGGTCGGAGCGTGGGACGTCCATCACAACAGCGGGGGCCCCGCGGGTGTTCCCGCTCCCCCGCACGGCCGAGGGGGCCCGGTCACGCACGCGGCGCGACCGGACCCCCTCGGACCGGTGAGGGTCGACGTCAGCGGTAGTCGCCGAAGTCGATGTCCTCGAGCGGGATCGCCTCGCCCGAGCCGAGGCCCAGGGCGGGGAAGTCGATCTCGTCGTAGCCGAAGGACGGGTACAGCTCGGCCTTCGCCTCCTCGGTGGGCTCCACCGACACCTCGTGGTAGCGGGGCAGGCCCGTACCGGCGGGGATCAGCTTGCCGAGGATCACGTTCTCCTTCAGGCCCAGCAGCGGGTCGGAGCGGCCCGACATCGCGGCCTCGGTGAGGACGCGGGTCGTCTCCTGGAAGGACGCCGCCGACAGCCACGAGTCCGTCGCGAGCGAC
This sequence comes from Cellulomonas sp. EB106-03-03-XG116, assembly GCF_058792015.1. Lineage (NCBI taxonomy): Bacteria > Bacillati > Actinomycetota > Actinomycetes > Micrococcales > Cellulomonadaceae > Cellulomonas > Cellulomonas sp. EB106-03-03-XG116. Next base: position 14,020 of record NZ_JBYTEP010000018.1, on the reverse strand, counting down.
GCCTTCGTGATGCCCATCAGCTCCGGACGACCCGAGGCCGGCTGACCGCCCTCGGCGACCGCCCGGCGGTTCGCGTCCTCGAACCGGCCGCGCTCGGCCAGCTCGCCCGGCAGCAGGTCCGTGTCACCCGAGTCGAGCACGGTCACGCGACGCAGCATCTGCCGCACGATGACCTCGATGTGCTTGTCGTGGATGTCCACGCCCTGGGAGTTGTAGACCTCCTGGACCTCGTCCACCAGGTGCTTCTGCGTGGCGCGCGGGCCGAGGATGCGCAGGACCTTCTTCGGGTCCACCGCACCCTGGACCAGCTGCGTGCCGACCTCGACGTGGTCGCCGTCGGACACGAGCAGGCGCGAGCGCTTGGTGATCGGGTAGGCGATCTCCTCCGAGCCGTCGTCCGGCGTCAGCACGATGCGCCGCGTCCGGTCCGCCTCGTCGATGGCGATGCGGCCGGAGAACTCCGCGATGGGGCTCTCACCCTTGGGGGTGCGGGCCTCGAAGAGCTCCTGGACACGCGGCAGACCCTGCGTGATGTCCTCGGCCGACGCGACACCACCGGTGTGGAAGGTCCGCATCGTCAGCTGCGTGCCGGGCTCACCGATGGACTGCGCCGCGATGATGCCGACGGCCTCGCCGATGTCCACCAGCTTGCCGGTGGCCAGGGAGCGGCCGTAGCACTTCGCGCAGGTGCCGACGCGCGACTCGCAGGTCAGCACGGAGCGGACCTTGAGCGACTCGACGCCGGCCGCCAGCAGGCGGTCGAGCAGGACGTCGCCGACGTCGTCGCCCGAGTTCCCGATGACCTCGCCGTCGATCTCGACGGCGGTCGCCAGGGTCCGCGCGTAGACGGAGGTCTCGACCTTGTCGTGCCGGCGGAGCGAGCCGTCCGCGGTGGCCACGCCGATCGGCATGGTCAGGCCGCGCTCGGTCCCGCAGTCCTCCTCGCGGACGATGACGTCCTGGGAGACGTCCACCAGACGACGGGTCAGGTAGCCCGAGTCGGCGGTCCGCAGCGCGGTGTCCGCCAGACCCTTGCGGGCGCCGTGCGTCGCGATGAAGTACTCCAGGACCGACAGGCCCTCGCGGTAGTTGGACTTGATCGGGCGGGGGATGATCTCGCCCTTCGGGTTCGCCACGAGGCCGCGCATGCCGGCGATCTGACGGACCTGCATCCAGTTACCACGCGCACCCGAGCCGACCATGCGGAACACGGTGTTGCGGGCGTTGAAGTTCTCCTGCATCGCCTTGGCGACCTTGTCGGTGGCCTGCGTCCAGATCTCGATGAGCTCCTGGCGACGCTCGTCGTCGGTGATGAGGCCCTTGTCGTACTGGCCCTGCACCTTCGCCGCGCGCGCCTCGTGCTCGGTGAGGATCTCCTGCTTGGCGGTCGGCGCCGCCACGTCGGAGATCGCGATGGTCACGCCCGAGCGGGTGGCCCAGCGGAAGCCGGCCTCCTTCAGGGCGTCGAGCGAGGCGGCGACCTCGACCTTCGGGTACCGCTCCGCGAGGTCGTTGACGATCACGGAGAGGCGCTTCTTGTCGACGACGCCGTTCTCGTACGGGTAGTCCACCGGCAGCAGCTCGTTGAACAGCGCGCGGCCGAGCGAGGTCTCGAACAGGAACGGCTCGTCGGCGGAGAAGCCCTCGGGCTCCTGGCCGGGGCCGAACACGAGGCCCTCCATGCGGATCTTGACGACCGCGTTGAGGTCCAGCGAGCCCTGGTCGAACGCCATGATCGCCTCGGACACCGAGCTGAACGCCCGGCCCGCGCCCACCGGGTCCACCTTGTCGGAGGTCAGGTGGAACAGGCCGATGATCATGTCCTGCGAGGGCATGGTCACCGGACGGCCGTCCGACGGCTTCAGGATGTTGTTGCTCGAGAGCATGAGGATGCGGGCCTCGGCCTGCGCCTCCGCGCTCAGGGGCAGGTGGACGGCCATCTGGTCGCCGTCGAAGTCGGCGTTGAACGCGCCGCAGACGAGCGGGTGCAGGTGGATCGCCTTGCCCTCGACGAGCTGGGGCTCGAACGCCTGGATGCCGAGGCGGTGCAGCGTGGGCGCACGGTTCAGCAGCACCGGGTGCTCGGTGATGACCTCCTCGAGCACGTCCCACACGACCGGGCGCGCGCGCTCGACCATGCGCTTGGCCGACTTGATGTTCTGCGCGTGGTTCAGGTCGACCAGGCGCTTCATCACGAACGGCTTGAACAGCTCGAGCGCCATCTGCTTGGGCAGACCGCACTGGTGCAGCTTGAGCTGCGGGCCGACGACGATGACCGAACGGCCGGAGTAGTCGACGCGCTTGCCGAGCAGGTTCTGGCGGAACCGGCCCTGCTTGCCCTTGAGCATGTCGGAGATCGACTTCAGCGGGCGGTTGCCGGGGCCCGTGACGGGGCGGCCGCGGCGGCCGTTGTCGAACAGCGAGTCCACGGCCTCCTGGAGCATCCGCTTCTCGTTGTTGACGATGATCTCCGGCGCGCCCAGGTCCAGGAGCCGCTTGAGGCGGTTGTTCCGGTTGATGACGCGGCGGTACAGGTCGTTCAGGTCGGACGTGGCGAACCGGCCGCCGTCGAGCTGCACCATCGGGCGCAGGTCCGGCGGGATGACCGGGACGGCGTCCAGCACCATGCCGGTCGGCGAGTTCGTCGTGGTGAGGAACGCGTTGACGACCTTGAGGCGCTTGAGCGCACGGGTCTTCCGCTGGCCCTTGCCGGTGCGGATGATCTCGCGCAGGTTCTCGGCCTCGGCGTCCAGGTCGAACGCCTCGAGGCGCTTCTGGATCGCCGCGGCGCCCATCGAGCCCTCGAAGTAGTTGCCGTAGCGGTCCTGCAGCTGGCGGTAGAGCAGCTCGTCGCCCTCGAGGTCCGCGACCTTGAGGTTCTTGAACTTGTCCCAGATGGTGTCCAGGCGCTCGATCTCGGCGTCCGCGCGCTTGCGGATCTGCGCCATCTCGCGCTCGGCCGAGTCGCGGACCTTGCGGCGCGCGTCGGCCTTGGCACCCTCGGCCTCGAGCTCGGCCAGGTCGGCCTCGAGCTTCGACGCGCGGGTGTTGATGTCGTTGTCGCGGCGGTCCGCGATCTCCTTGCGCTCCAGGTCGATCTCGTTCTGGAGGTTCGGGAGGTCCTCCTGGCGGCCGTCGGTGTCGACCCACGTGATCATGTACGCCGCGAAGTAGATGACCTTCTCGAGGTCCTTCGGGGCGAGGTCGAGCAGGTAGCCGAGGCGCGAGGGCACGCCCTTGAAGAACCAGATGTGCGTGACGGGCGCGGCCAGCTCGATGTGGCCCATGCGCTCACGACGCACCTTGGAACGGGTCACCTCGACGCCGCAGCGCTCGCAGATGATGCCCTTGAAGCGCACGCGCTTGTACTTGCCGCAGTAGCACTCCCAGTCCCGGGTGGGGCCGAAGATCTTCTCGCAGAAGAGCCCGTCCTTCTCCGGCTTCAGGGTGCGGTAGTTGATGGTCTCGGGCTTCTTGACCTCGCCGTGCGACCAGGTCCGGATGTCGTCGGCCGTGGCCAGGCCGATGCGCAGCTCGTCGAAGACGTTGACGTCGAGCAAGGGGTCCTACTTCCTTCGCATGCCGGTGCGCGCGGGGCGCCTCGTTCCGGCGGAATGGAGATGCTGCAAGGGGTGCGGGCGGCCCGCCGGCCCCGGTGAGGGGGCCGGCGGACGCTCGGCGTCAGATCTCGTCGACGGTGCTCGCGGCGTTCGGGCGGCGCGAGAGGTCGATGCCCAGCTCCTCGGCGGCGCGGTACACCTCGTCGTCGTTCTCCCGCATGTCGATCGACACGCCGTCGGAGGACAGCACCTCCACGTTCAGGCAGAGGGACTGCATCTCCTTGAGGAGCACCTTGAAGGACTCCGGGATGCCCGAGTCGGGGATGTTCTCGCCCTTGACGATGGCCTCGTACACCTTCACGCGGCCCGGGATGTCGTCCGACTTGATGGTCAGGAGCTCCTGCAGCGTGTAGGCCGCGCCGTACGCCTCGAGGGCCCACACCTCCATCTCGCCGAACCGCTGGCCACCGAACTGCGCCTTACCACCCAGCGGCTGCTGCGTGATCATCGAGTACGGGCCGGTCGACCGGGCGTGGATCTTGTCGTCCACGAGGTGGTGCAGCTTGAGGATGTACATGTAGCCCACGGCCACCGGGTCCGGGAACGGCTCGCCGGAGCGGCCGTCGAACAGCCGCGCCTTGCCGTCCACGCCGACCATGCGCTCGCCGTCGCGGTTGGGCAGGGTCGCGCCGAGCAGACCGGTCAGGGTCTCCTCCGGCACGCCGTCGAACACCGGCGTCGCGACCGGGACGCCCGGCTGCGACGACTTGGCGATGTCGGGCACCTCGTCGACCCAGGACAGGTCGCCCTCGGCCAGCTCGACGTTCCAGCCCTGCTTGGCGATCCACCCGAGGTGGACCTCCAGCACCTGGCCGACGTTCATGCGCCCGGGGACACCCATCGGGTTCAGGACGATGTCCACCGCGGTGCCGTCCGGGAGGAACGGCATGTCCTCGACGGGGAGGATCTTCGAGATGACGCCCTTGTTGCCGTGGCGGCCGGCGAGCTTGTCGCCGTCCGTGATCTTGCGGCGCTGGGCGATGTACACCCGGACGAGCTCGTTCACGCCGGCGGGCAGCTCGTCGCCGTCCTCGCGGTTGAACGTGCGCACCTCGATGACCGTGCCGGACTCGCCGTGCGGCACCTTGAGGGACGTGTCGCGGACCTCGCGGGCCTTCTCGCCGAAGATCGCGCGCAGCAGGCGCTCCTCCGGGGTCAGCTCGGTCTCGCCCTTCGGGGTGACCTTGCCGACCAGCACGTCGCCCGCGGAGACCTCGGCACCGATGCGGATGATGCCGCGCTCGTCCAGGTCCGCCAGCACGTCCTCGGAGACGTTCGGGATGTCCCGCGTGATCTCCTCGGGGCCGAGCTTGGTGTCGCGGGCGTCGACCTCGTGCTCCTCGATGTGGATCGAGGACAGGACGTCGTCCTGCACGAGGCGCTGCGACAGGATGATCGCGTCCTCGTAGTTGTGGCCCTCCCACGACATGAACGCGACCAGCAGGTTGCGACCGAGGGACAGCTCGCCCTCGTCCGTGGCCGGGCCGTCGGCCAGCACGGAGCCGACCTCGACGCGGGCGCCCTGGTCGACCAGCACGCGCTGGTTGTAGGACGTGCCCTGGTTCGAGCGGCGGAACTTCGCCACGCGGTAGGTGCTCGTCGTCGCGTCGTCGTTGGCGACCGTGATGAGGTCCGCCGACACCTCGGTGACCACACCCGGCTTCGAGGCCACGATGACGTCGCCGGCGTCGACCGCCGCGCGCCACTCCATGCCGGTGCCGACGAGCGGCGCCTCGGAGCGGACCAGCGGCACGGCCTGGCGCTGCATGTTCGCGCCCATGAGCGCGCGGTTCGCGTCGTCGTGCTCGAGGAACGGGATGAGGGCCGTCGCGACCGACACCATCTGGCGCGGCGAGACGTCCATGTAGTCGACCGTCTCGGCCGGGACGTCCTCGGTGTCGCCGCCCTTGACGCGGACCAGGACGGTCTCGTCGGCGAACTTGCCGTTCGCGTCCACGGCCGCGTTGGCCTGGGCGATGACGTAGCGGTCCTCGTCGTCGGCGGTGAGGTAGTGCACCTCGTCCGTCACGCGACCGAACTCGACCTTGCGGTACGGGGTCTCGACGAAGCCGAACGGGTTGATCCGCCCGAAGGTCGCGAGCGAGCCGATGAGGCCGATGTTCGGGCCCTCGGGGGTCTCGATCGGGCACATGCGGCCGTAGTGCGACGGGTGGACGTCACGGACCTCCATGCCGGCGCGGTCGCGGGACAGACCACCCGGGCCCAGCGCGGACAGGCGACGCTTGTGCGTCAGGCCGGCGAGCGGGTTGTTCTGGTCCATGAACTGCGACAGCTGGGACGTCCCGAAGAACTCCTTGATGGAGGCCACGACGGGGCGGATGTTGATCAGGGTCTGCGGCGTGATCGCCTCGACGTCCTGGGTCGTCATGCGCTCGCGCACGACGCGCTCCATCCGGGACAGGCCGGTGCGGACCTGGTTCTGGATGAGCTCGCCCACGGCGCGGATGCGGCGGTTGCCGAAGTGGTCGATGTCGTCGGTCTCGACGCGGACCTCGACGGCCTCGCCGTTGCGCCGGCCCGGGAGGGTCGCCACGTCGGCGTGCAGCGCGGCCATGTACTTGATCGCGGCGACGATGTCGTCCTTGGACAGCACCGAGTCGGCGAGCGGCACGTCGATGCCGAGCTTCTTGTTCAGCTTGTAGCGGCCGACCTTCGCGAGGTCGTAGCGCTTCGGGTTGAAGTAGAAGTTCTCGATCAGCGCGCGGCCGGCCTCGACGGTCGGCGGCTCGCCCGGGCGGATCTTGCGGTACAGGTCGAGCAGCGCCTCGTCCTGGGTCTGGACGTGGTCCTTCTCCAGGGTGTCGATGACGGCCGGGAACTGCGCGAACTCCTCGCGGATCTCCGACTCGGTCATGCCGAGGGCCTTGAGCAGCACGGTGGCGTTCTGCTTGCGCTTGCGGTCGACGCGGACGCCGACGTTGTCGCGCTTGTCGATCTCGAACTCCAGCCACGCACCGCGGCTCGGGATCATCTTGACCGAGAAGATGTCCTTGTCGGACGTCTTGTCGGCGGCGCGCTCGAAGTACACGCCCGGGGAGCGGACGAGCTGGGAGACGACGACGCGCTCGGTGCCGTTGATGATGAAGGTGCCGCGCTCGCTCATGAGCGGGAAGTCGCCCATGAAGACCGTCTGGCTCTTGATCTCACCGGTGGTGTAGTTCACGAACTCCGCGGTCACGAACAGCGGCGCCGCGTAGGTGAAGTCCTTCTCCTTGCACTCGTCGGCCGTGTACTTCGGCGGCTCGAAACGGTGCTCGCGGAACGACAGCGACATGGTGCCGCCGAAGTCCTCGATGGGGGAGATCTCCTCGAAGATCTCCTCCAGTCCAGCGGTCTCCGGGACGTCCTGCCGGCCGTTCTCGAGAGCGGCGGCGACGCGGGCCTGCCACTTCTCGTTGCCGAGCAGCCAGTCGAAGCTCTCCGTCTGGAGCCCGAGGAGGTCCGGGACCTCGAGGGGCTCGTCGATCCGGGCGAACGAGACGCGGCGGGAGATGGTGCGGTTCGCGATGGCTTCGGACGTTGCGGAGGAGGTGCGCGAGGCAGCCAAGAGGGGTCCTTCCCAGCAGATCGAGTTCCCTGCGACGGGCCCGGCGGTTCGCGACCCCCCGGCCACAGGCCCTGCGGGCATCGCGTACTACGATGCCGTCGGGCGCGGGTTATACGGGGTCGCGGGCACAGGCCAGCGCAAAGCGCTAGCGTAGTACAGACGTGGCGCCATGTCCACCCGCCGTGGTATGGGGCGTGCGCCACACCTGGTCGCGGGCCCGGGGCCGTCCGCGTCGGGCACGCCGTCGTGCCTCCGGGCGTGTGCAACGCCCGCTCCCCCGCGCGCATTCCGCGGCGCGCCGAGGGGGTACGCGACGCGTCGAGCGAGCACCCGCGGACTGCTCGCTCGCCGTGTCCCTGACTCGCTCGCGCTGCCGGGGGTCGGCCGGGCGGCCGGGCGCGCCGCCCACCCCCGGGCACGACGCAGGCCCGCACCCCCGAGGGGGTGCGGGCCTGCGTGCGAGGCGACCCGGGTGTCAGCGCGCGAGCGCGCCGCACCCGGAGCGGGTCACTTGAGGGTGACGGTGGCGCCGGCGCCCTCGAGGGCGGCCTTGGCCTTGTCCGCGGTCTCCTTGTTGACGTTCTCCAGGACCGGCTTCGGAGCGCCGTCCACGAGGTCCTTGGCCTCCTTCAGACCGAGCGAGGTGAGGCCGCGCACCTCCTTGATGACCTGGATCTTCTTGTCGCCGGCGGCCTCGAGGATGACGTCGAACTCGTCCTTCTCCTCCTCGGCGGCGGCCTCGGCACCGGCACCGCCGGCGGCGGGCGCGACGGCCACGGCGGCCGGGGCCGCAGCGGTGACCTCGAAGACGTCCTCGAACGCCTTCACGAACTCGGAGAGCTCGATGAGGGTGAGGCCCTTGAACTGCTCGATGAGCTCGTCGGTGGTGAGCTTCGCCATGATGGCGGTTCCTTCCGTTCGGTCCTCGCCGGTCAGGTCGACCGTGCGGGGCAGTGTGGGGAGCGCGTGAGCCGGGGTGGCTCAGGCAGCGGTGTCGGCGGTCTCCTGCTGGACGCGGAGCGCCTCGACGGTGCGCACGGCCTTCGAGGCGGGCGCGGTGAAGAGGTACGCCGTCTGGAACAGCTTGGCCTTCATCGCACCGGCCGCCTTGGCCAGCAGGACCTCGCGGGACTCGAGGTCCGCGAGCTTGGTGACGTCCGCAGCGGTCAGGGCGCGCCCGTCGAGGACACCGCCCTTGATGACCAGTGCGGGGTTCGCCTTGGCGAAGTCACGCAGACCCTTGGCGGCCTCGACCGGGTCACCGGTGACGAAGGCGATGGCGGACGGGCCCTTGAGCTCGTCGGCGATCCCCTCGATGCCGGCTTCCTTGGCCGCGATCGCGGTCAGCGTGTTCTTCACCACGGCGTAGTTCGCGTTGCCGCTCAGCGACCGTCGCAGCTGCTTGAGCTGCGCGACGGTGAGCCCGCGGTACTCGGTCAGCACGGCAGCGTTCGAGTCGCGGAACTGGTCCGTGAGCTCGGCGACTGCGGCTGCCTTGTCCGGCCTCGCCATGGCAATCCTTCCGATGGTGGTGCCGCCGGGCGTCGTCCTCGGCCCCGGCACGAGAAGAGCCCCGGCGCAGGCGCCGGGGCTCGCAGTCGAGGCGCTCGCGCACCTCACCATCGAACTTCGATCACCTGCGCGGGCCTCCGCGTGAGCGGGACTTCGGGCGGCTCTCGCGCGCACCCCACGGAGGCGGGGAGAGCACGGGGGCCGACGACCTGCGGTCTTGGGCAGCGACCAGAGTACGGCACGCGGCGCCGGGGCCCAAATCCGCTGGCCCGGCCGAGGCGGGAGCCCGGCTGCTACCTCGGCGCGCCCTGCGCCGACGCGCCCTGCGCGGCCTCCGGCAGGTGCGCCGCCAGGAGCTCAGCCAGGTGCACGCCCTGGACATCGGCGAGCTGGTCGGCCTGGGTACGGCACGAGTACCCGTCCGCCAGGAGCACGTCCCCGGGCGCCGCCGCCCGCAGCGCCGGCAGCAGCGCGCGCTCGGCGACCTGGACCGACACGTCGTAGTGCCCGGCCTCCATGCCGAAGTTGCCCGCGAGCCCGCAGCAGCCGGCGAGCTCCGAGAACGACGCGCCGGCGTCGGTCAGGAGCGCGTGGTCGGCGGTGAAGGTCATCACGCTGTGGTGGTGGCAGTGCGGCTGCACCACGGCGGTGACGTCCGACAGGTCCGGCAGCTGCCACCGCTCCCCCGGCCCGATCGGCGTGGGCGCGGTGAGCAGCTCGGCGAGGGTCCGGGTCGACCGGGCGACCGCGACCGCGCGCGGGTCGTCGGGGAGCAGGTCCAGCAGGTCGGACCGCAGGACGGCCGTGCAGGACGGCTCCAGGCCGACGATCGGGACGCCGTTCACCGCGTACGGCCCGAGCACCTCGAGCAGGTGGGTGAGCCGCTTGCGCGCGCCGTCGAGCTGCCCGGTCGAGATCCAGGTGAGCCCGCAGCACGCGTCGTGCTCGGGGACCAGCACCTCGTAGCCGGCGGCCCGCAGCACCTTCACGGCCGCGACGGGCACCGACGGCGCCAGGCTGTCGCTGAACGAGTCGGTCCACAGCAGCACGGGCGGGCGGCCGGAGGTGCCGGTGACGGACAGCGCGCCGGCGCCCTGGGCCGTGGGCGCCGACCCGCGTCGCGCCGCGACCTCGCCGCGGCGCACCCGGTCCCGGAACGGCGAGGCGGCGAACGACACCATCTTCCGGCGGGTGTCCATGCCGCCGAGCTTCAGCACGACCTTCGCCAGCGGCCGGACGGACAGCGCGGCGTTGGCCAGGCGCGCCAGCCCCGGGATCCCGGTCACGAGCCGGGTCCACCGCGGCAGCCAGCCGAGCGCGTAGTGGTTCACCGGGCGCAGCCGCCCGCGGTAGGTGCGGTGCAGCACCTCCGCCTTGTACTGCGCCATGTCGACGCCCGCCGGGCAGTCCGAGGAGCACGCCTTGCACGACAGGCACAGGTCGAGGACGTCGTGCACCTCGGGCGAGGACCAGCCGCGGGACACCAGGGTGCCGTTCGCCATCTCCTGCAGGACGCGGGCGCGGCCGCGGGTGGAGTCCTTCTCGTCCCGGGTCGCCAGGTACGACGGGCACATGAACCCGCCCGCCGCCGACGAGTCCGCGCGGCACTTGCCGACGCCGACGCACCGGTGCACGGCCGTGGTGAAGTCGCCGTGGTCGTGGCCGAACGCGAAGCCGCCGTGGCCCGCGGGGATCGGCCGGGCGTGCGGGCGGCGCAGGTCGGCGTCGAGCGGGCGCGGCCGGACGAGGACGCCGGGGTTGAGCAGGTCGTCCGGGTCGAGCAGCGCCTTGAACGCCTCGAACGCGCCGATGGCCTTCTCGGAGTACATGACCGGCAGCAGCTCGGACCGCGCGCGCCCGTCGCCGTGCTCGCCGGACAGCGACCCGCCGTGCGAGGCGACCAGGTGCGCGGCGTCGGTCATGAACGCCCGCATCGGGTCGCCGGACCGCTCCATCGGGACGTCGAGCCGCAGGTGGACGCAGCCGTCGCCGAAGTGCCCGTACGCCAGGCCGTCGACGCCGTGCCGCGCCATGAGCGCCTCGAGGTCGCGCAGGTAGGCGCCCAACCGCTCGGGCGGCACCGCGGAGTCCTCGAAGCCCGGCCACGCCTGCTCGCCCGACGGCGTCCGGCCGCCGAGGCCGGCGCCGTCCTCGCGGATGCGCCACATCGCGGCCGCCTCCGGCCCGGGCGGGAACACGCCGACCGCGCGGGTGCCGGCGTCGGCCGCCAGCGCGTGCGCGCGCTCCAGCGCCTCGTCCAGGGTGTCGCCGCCGACCTCGCACATCATCCAGCCCGCGCCCTCGGGCAGCGGCGGGACGGCCGCGGCGCCCTTGACCCGGCGCACGACGTCGACCAGGCGGGCGTCCATGCCCTCGATGGCCAGGGGCCGGTGCGCCAGCAGCGCCGGGACGGCGTCGGCGGCCGTGGCCATGTCCGGGTAGCCGAGCACGACGAGCACCGGGGCCGCGGACACCGGCACCAGGCGCACCGTCGCGCCGAGCAGGGTGACCACGGTGCCCTCCGTGCCGACGAGCGCCTTGGCCAGGTCGGCCCCGTTCTCCGGCAGCAGGTGCTCGAGCGAGTAGCCGGACACCTGGCGGCCGAACCGGCCGAGCTCCGTGCGGAGGGTCGCCATCTCGGCGCGGACGAGCGCGTCCAGACCGTCGACCGGGTCCAGGCCCTTCCCGGCGGTGAACCGCCGGCCCCGCCCGTCGACGACGTCGAGCTCCAGGACGTTGTCGGCGGTCCGCCCGTAGGCCACCGCGCGCGGCCCGCAGGCGTTGTTGCCGATCATGCCGCCGAGGGTGGCGCGGGCCTGGGTCGACGGGTCGGGGCCGAACCGCAGGCCGTGCGGCGCCGCCGCCCGCTGCAGCATCGCCATGACGACGCCGGGCTCGACCCGTGCGGTGCGGGCCTCCGGGTCGACGTCGAGCACCCGGTTCACGTGCCGGGACCAGTCGAGCACGACGCCGGTGCCGACGGCGTTGCCGGCGACCGAGGTGCCGCCGCCGCGGGACGTCACCGGGGCGCCGAGGCCGCGGGCGACGTCGAGCGCGGCGAGCGCGTCGTCCACGTCGCGCGGGAACACGACGACGGACGGCACCACGCGGTAGTTCGACGCGTCCGTGGAGTACTCGGCGCGACGGCGGGCGGAGTCGTCCACCGCTCCCCCGACGACGGCGCGCAGCGCGCGGACGAGCTCGGCGGCGTCGGGGCCCTGCGGCGTGCGGGGGTCGGCGCCCGGGGGGAGGGACGTGGCGGTCGGCACGCGGTCAGTGTTCCACCGGCCGGGCGGTGGGTGGCGCGCCGTCCAGGGCACGGACGGGGCACCCGGGGCCCGCGCACGACGACGCCCCCGCCGGCCCGGACGGGCGACGGGGGCGTCGGGGCGGGGCGCGTCAGGACTCGAGCGCGGCGTCCAGCGTGATCTCGGTGCCGGTGAGCGCCTTGCTGACCGGGCAGGTGGCCTTCGCGTCCTGCGCGGCCTTCAGGAAGCCGGCCTCGTCCAGGCCCGAGACCTCGCCGCGGACCGTCAGGGCGATGCCGCTGATCCGGAAGCCGCCGGCGGGGTCGGGGCTGAGCGTCACGTCGGCGGAGACCTCGAGGGACTCGGGCGTGCCGCCCGCCTCGCCGATCAGCGCGGACAGCTGCATCGCGTAGCAGGACGAGTGCGCCGCCGCGATGAGCTCCTCGGGGCTGGTGGTGCCGCCGGCCTCGTCGGCCGCGCGCTTCGGGAACGACACGTCGTAGGTGCCGACCTTCGAGCTGGTGAGCTCCACCTGGCCGCCGCCCTCGTTGAGGGTGCCGTTCCAGGCGGTGCGTGCGGTGCGAGTGGGCATGTCGAGGCTCCTCACGAGTGGGTGGCCGGGCGGCCGGGCAGCCGCCGCGCTGCACACGGTAGGTCGCCCGGACCGCCGCCGCACCCCGCGCCCCGCGGGGGTGCGGCGTGGGGCGTCAGCCCACGTACTCCCAGTGCCACGGCTCCGGCTTCGAGCCGGTCGACCGGGCCCAGTCCGGCAGGGTCCAGCCGTACTCCTCGGCGTGCGCCAGCATCCAGTCGTGCTGGTCGGTGCCGAAGGAGTAGGCGTTCCCGCCGAGGTCGACCGCGACGCCGCCGCCGTGGTTCGACGTGCCGGGCGTCGCGCAGAGGTTGCCCTTCTGCGCCCGGCACGCGACCTGCTGGCCGTAGGACCGGTAGGAGTCGGTGATCGCCAGGGGCGTGCCGAACGCCTGGGTGAACGCGACGTTCAGCTGCTCCAGCGCCTCGGCCGCGTCGCAGCGCAGCTCCTGGCCCGGGGCGAAGTCGAGCTCGCACAGCGCGGACGACGGGATCTTGCCGTTGGCGTAGCCCTCGAGCGAGGTCCGCTGGGCCTCCTTGCGGGCGGCCTCCGCCGCGGCAGCGGCGGCCGCGGCCGCCTCCTGCGCCTGCTGGGTGACCGTCTGCAGCTCCGCGGTCAGCGTGGCGACCCGGTCGCTCGCGGCCGCGAGGCGGGCCGCGGTGGGGTCGTCGTCGTCGGCCAGGGCGGCCGTGGCGTCGGCCGTCTCGGCAGCGTCGGTCGGCAGGGCCGACGGGGAGGCCTCGGCCGCGTCGTCCGCGCCGGTGTCCTCGTCCGACGTGGTCACGGCCCCGCCGGCCGCCGCGGCGTCGGCGAGCGCCGAGGAGCCGGCCTGCTCGACCGCCTCGGCGAGCACGTCGCCGGACAGCACGGGCGCCGGCGTGCCGCCGGTGGCCGGCTGCAGCGCGCTCAGCGCCGGCTGCTCCGCCTGGGTCGCCGCGATCAGGGTGTCGAGCTCGGCGACCGCGGTGTCGAGGGCCGCGGTGGCGTCGGCCGGGACCGCAGCGGCGATCGCGTCGGCCTTGGCGTTGCCGGCCGCCTGGGCGGTGCTGGTCGCGGACACCACGGCGGCGCCGCGCTCCTGCACGACCGCCGGGGACAGCGTCGCGGCGGTGTCGGCCGGGCTCGGCGACGGGGTGGGCTCGGCGTCGGTGGCCGTGCCGGCGGCGCCGAGGGCGGCACCCCCGACGGCGGCCGGGGCGATCGCGAAGCCGCCGACGCCGAGGGCCAGGCCGACGGCCACGGCGCCCTGCGCCATGCGGGCCGCGGACCGACGCGGGGGCCGGTGGCGGCGGCGCTCGGCGCGGTTCGGCGCCTCCGCCGAGGCGAGGGTCGCGACCGGCACGCCACGGGCGGGGGTGCGCACGGAGGCGCGACCCTCGGCGCGGTGCGAGCCGCGGGCCGTGGTCGGCTCGGCGGCGCGGCGGCCACCCGGGGCGGCGGCGCGGCGGCCGGCCGCGGCGGACGACCGGCGGGTCGGGAG
>NZ_JBYTEP010000017.1:35465-70172 GCF_058792015.1 Cellulomonas sp. EB106-03-03-XG116 | reverse complement strand
CCCCCCCCCCCCCCCCCCCCCCCCCCCCCCTCCCCCCCCCCCCCCCCCCCCCCCCGCGCCGCGACCGTGACCGAGGCGGCTCAGGCGGGCCGGGCGTCGATCAGCATGCAGGTGAGCCGCGCCGAGCAGACGCGCCGGCCGCGCGGGTCCGAGACCACCACGTCGTAGGTCGCCACCCGGCCGCCCAGGTGGACCGCGGTCGCGGTCCCCGTCACCACGCCCTCGGTCGCCGACCGGTGGTGCGTGCAGCTCAGCTCGATCCCGACCGCGCGCCGGTCCGGGCCCGCGTGCGCGTTCGCGGCGTAGGAGCCGAGCGTCTCCGCGAGCACCGCCGAGGCGCCGCCGTGCAGCAGCCCGTACGGCTGCACGTTCCCGGCGACCGGCATGGTGCCGACCGCGCGCTCGGCGGACACCTCCTGGATCTCGATGCCCATGCGCTCCATGAGCGTGCCGGGCGGGACGTGGGAGCCGAGGGGCGCGTCGGCGGGGGCGGCGGCGGGCGGCAGGTCGGTGTCAGCCATGCCCGATAGGTTGGCACCCGTGACTGACGCGACGCGACTCCTCCTTGTCGACGGCCACTCGATGGCCTACCGGGCGTTCTTCGCCCTCCCGGTCGACAAGTTCGCCACCTCCACCGGCCAGCCCACCAACGCGGTGTTCGGGTTCGTGTCGATGCTCGCGAACCTGCTGCGGGACGAGGCGCCGACCCACGTGGCGGTCGCGTTCGACGCCGGGCGGACCACGTTCCGCACCGAGCAGTACGAGGAGTACAAGGCCAACCGCTCCGCGTCGCCCGAGCCGTTCCGCGGCCAGGTCGACGTCATCAAGCAGGTCCTCGCGACCATGCACATCCCGACGCTCGACAAGCCGGGCTTCGAGGCCGACGACATCCTCGCGACGCTCGCCCGCCAGGGCGCCGCCGAGGGGATGGACGTGCTCATCTGCTCCGGCGACCGCGACTCGCTGCAGCTCGTGAACGAGCGGGTCACGGTGCTGTACCCGGTCAAGGGCGTCTCCGAGCTCGCGCGGATGACCCCCGAGGCGGTCGAGGCCAAGTACGCCGTCCCGCCGGCCCGGTACCCGGACATCGCCGCGCTGGTCGGCGAGTCCTCCGACAACCTCCCGGGCGTCCCCGGCGTCGGCCCCAAGACGGCCGCCAAGTGGATCGCCACCTACGACGGCCTGCAGGGCATCGTCGCGAACGTCGACAGGATCACCGGCAAGGCGGGGGAGTCGCTGCGCGCGAACCTCGACCAGGTGCTGCTCAACCGCCAGCTCAACCGGCTGCTCGACGACCTGGAGCTGCCCCTCGGCCCGGAGGACCTCGTCGCCCGCCCGTGGGACCGCGAGGCGCTGCACACCATCCTGGACGAGCTGGAGTTCCGCACCCTGCGCGACCGGCTGTTCGCCATGCTCCCGGGCGAGGACGACGGCGCGGGCGAGGTGGCCGGCCCCGCCGAGGGCCCCGTGGTCGTCACGCCCGTCGACGGCGGCCTGGCCGCGTGGCTCGAGCGGCACGCCGGCGCGCGCACCGCGGTGGACGTGCAGGGCTCGGCGTCCCCGGCCGGCGGCGACGCCTGGGGCATCGCGCTCGTCGTCGGCGGCGAGGCGGTGGCCTACGACCTCGCGCAGATCGCCCCGGCCGACGAGGCCGCTCTGGCCGCCTGGCTGGCCGACCCCGCGCAGCCGAAGGCGCTGCACGCGGCCAAGGAGGCGTGGCGCGCGCTCGCCGGCCGCGGGCTGACGCTCGCGGGCGTGGAGTTCGACACCGAGCTCGGCGCGTACCTGCTGCAGCCGGACCGCCGCGGGTACGACCTGTCCGACCTCGCGATCGGCTACCTGCGCCGCGAGCTCGGCGCGGTCGCGGACGAGGCCGGCCAGGGCGCGCTCGACCTGGACCTGGAGGGCTCCTCCGAGGGCACCCGCGGCGCCGTCCGGGCGGCCGCCGTGCTCGACCTGGTCGACGTGCTCGGCGGCCAGCTCGTGGAGCGCGGCGCGGACCACCTGCTCCGCGACGTCGAGCTGCCCCTGGAGGGCGTCCTCGAGCGCATGGAGCACGTCGGCATCGCCGCCGATGCCGGCTACCTGTCGGCGCTGGAGAAGGAGTACGACACCGCGGTGCAGCGCGCCGCGGGCGAGGCGTACGACGCGATCGGGCGGGAGGTGAACCTCGGCTCGCCGAAGCAGCTCCAGGAGGTGCTGTTCGACCAGCTCGACATGCCGAAGACCAAGCGCACCAAGACCGGCTACACCACCGACGCGAACGCGCTGGCGGACCTGTTCGCCCGCACCGGGCACCCGTTCCTGGAGCACCTGCTCGCGCACCGCGACGCCATCCGGCTGCGGCAGACCGTCGAGGGCCTGCTCCGCTCGGTGGCGCCCGACGGCCGGATCCACACGACGTTCCAGCAGACGATCGCGGCGACCGGGCGGCTGTCGTCCACCGACCCGAACCTGCAGAACATCCCGATCCGCACCGAGGCGGGCCGGCAGATCCGCCGGGCGTTCGTCGTCGGCCAGGGCTACGAGACCCTGCTGACCGCGGACTACTCGCAGATCGAGATGCGGATCATGGCGCACCTGTCCGGCGACGAGGGCCTCATCGAGGCGTTCACCGCGGGGGAGGACCTGCACTCCTACGTCGGGTCGCGGGTGTTCGGCGTGCCGACCGACGAGGTCACGAGCGCGCAGCGGTCCAAGATCAAGGCGATGTCCTACGGCCTCGCGTACGGGCTGTCCTCGTACGGCCTGTCGCAGCAGCTGAAGATCGACGTGTCCGAGGCAGCGGCGCTCATGCAGGACTACTTCCACCGGTTCGGCGGCGTGCGCGACTACCTCACCGGCGTGGCGGACGAGGCCCGCGCGACCGGGTACACCGCGACCATCCTCGGTCGCCGGCGGTACCTGCCCGACCTCACCAGCGACAACCGGGTCCGCCGCGAGGCCGCGGAGCGGATGGCGCTGAACGCCCCGATCCAGGGCTCGGCGGCCGACATCATCAAGCTGGCGATGCTCGGCGTGCAGCGCGAGCTCGACGCCCAGGGGCTCGGCAGCCGGCTGCTGCTCCAGGTGCACGACGAGCTCGTGCTCGAGGTGGCCCCGGGTGAGCGGGAGGCGGTGGAGGCGCTGGTCCGCGCGCAGATGGGCGCGGCGTACGACCTGTCGGTGCCGCTAGACGTCTCGGTCGGCGTCGGCGAGAGCTGGCACGCCGCGGGGCACTGAGGTGCGCGAGGTCGTCGCAGCGGCGTGAGGTCGTCACGACGTCATGAGGTCGTCACGACGTCGTGAGGTCGTCACAATCGAGTGACGACCTCACGAGCGAGTGACGACCTCACGAGCTCGCTCGTGACGACCTCACCGGACGCGGGACCTCCGCACGGCTGCGCGTCGACCCCGACCCCGCGCCGCGCTACGCCGGGCGGTGCGCCACGAAGATCGCCGTGCCCGGCAGGTGCCGGCCGCGCAGCGGGCTCCAGCCGCCCCAGGTGCGGTCGTTGTCCTCCGGCCACGCCGGCTCGACGACCCGGTCGAGCACCAGCCCGGCGCCCACCAGGTCCGCCACGTGGTCGCCGATCGTCCGGTGGTACTCGGCGTACAGCACCCGCCCGCGGTCGTCGCGCTCCACGTACGGGCGCCGGTCGAAGTAGGACCGATCGGCGGTGAGCCCGCGCTCGCCGGGGTCGTCGGGGAACGCCCAGCGCACGGGGTGCGTCACCGAGCACACCCAGCGCCCGCCCGGCCGCAGCACCCGCGCCGCCTCGGCGTGCACCCGCCCGGCGTCCGGCACGAACGGGATCGCGCCGTACGCGGTGAACACCACGTCGAAGGACGCGTCCGGGAACGGCAGCGCCCGGGCGTCGGCCTGCACCAGCGGCACCGTCGCCGCCCGCCCGGCCACCGGACCCGCCTCGCGCGCGGGGTCGCCGGCGAGCCGGCGGTCGAGCTCCTGCGCGGCGGCGAGCATGCCGCCGGAGACGTCGGTCGCGACCGCCCGGGCGCCGCGCGCGGCCAGCCACCGGGAGCACTGCGCGGCACCCGCCCCGACCTCCAGCACGCGGCGCCCCGCGACGTCGCCCAGGAGCCCTGCCTCGGACTCCCGCAGGCCCTCCGGGCACCACAGGAAGTCGTCGTCGCCGAGGAACGCGCCGTGCTCGTCGAGGTAGTCGCCGGCGTTCGCGTCCCACCAGCGCCGCCCCGCGCCCTCGGTCGCGGCGGCGGGGACGTCGAGGTAGCCGGCCGCGGCGAGCCGGGGGTCGGTGCTGTCGTCGGTGCTGTCCGTCACCCGCACGACGGTAGCCCGGCGAATCGCCCGGGACCTCCGGCTCACAGGTGGGCACGCCCGGCCCGGATAGCCTGGTCGGGCCGCGCGAGGGCGCCGCGGCCCACCACCTTCCGAAGGAGACTCCAGCGTGCGTGTCGGACTGCTCACCGGCGGGGGCGACGTCCCCGGTCTGAACGCGGCCATCCGCGCCGTCGTCAAGCGCGGGGAGGGGGAGTACGGGCACTCGATCATCGGCTTCCGCAACGGGTGGCGCGGCGTCGTCGACGGCGACATCGTCCCGCTCAGCCGCAACCACATCCGCAACGTCCTGCCGGTCGGCGGCACGCTGCTCGGCACCGCGCGGTTCCACCCCCACTCCTCCGACGGCGGCCTGGACGCGGTGCTGGCGACGCTCGAGGCCGAGCGGATCGAGGCGCTCATCTGCATCGGCGGCGACGGCACGCTGCACGCGGCGTCGAAGGTCGCCGAGGCGGGCGTGAAGATCGTCGCGATCCCCAAGACGATCGACAACGACGTGTGGGGCACCGACCGGTCCATCGGCTTCGACACCGCGGTCGAGATCGCCACCGAGGCGATCGACCGGGTGCACACCACTGCCGAGTCGCACAACCGTGTGATGATCGTCGAGGTCATGGGCCGCAGCGCCGGCTGGATCGCGGTGACCGCGGGCATCGCCGGCGGCGCGGAGGTCGTGCTGGCCCCCGAGGAGCCGTTCGACATCGACAAGGTCATCAAGTTCCTCAAGCACCGGCACCGCGCGCACGCGAACTTCTCGATCGTGGTCGTCGCCGAGGGCGCCGTGCCGGCCGAGGGCACCTCGATGTCCTACGAGGCGCCGGTCGGCCAGTTCGGCGAGATCGTCGCCGGCGCGATCACCGCGCGGGTCAAGGCGGAGATCGAGCAGCGCACCGGGTTCGACACCCGGGTGACGGTGCTCGGCCACGTGCAGCGCGGCGGCAGCCCGGTGCCCGCGGACCGCATCCTGGGCAGCCGGTTCGGCGTGGCGGCCATCGACGCGATCAGCCGCGGCGAGACGGACGTGATGACGGCGCTGCGCGGCGACGAGGTCGTGCTGGTGCCGCTGCAGGAGATCGCCGGCAAGGTCAAGCGGGTCCCGACCGAGCTGCTGCAGGTGGTCCGGGCCCTGGCCTGAGCCGCCGCGGCCGAGCCGCCCGGGGCGCCGTCACCGGCACCCCGGGCGGCTTTGACCCGCTGTCGTCGGGACGGGTAAGGTGTTCGCCGGTGTGGCGTGCCGTCTGGCGCCTCGCCGAACCCGTTCCCACTACTTCATGTCCGCATCGGAGCCCATCCCTACATGAGCATCTCCACCCCCGCCAAGCCCGGCACCCCGCAGGTCGCGGTCAACGACATCGGCTCGGCCGAGGACTTCCTCGCCGCCGTCGACGCCACGATCAAGTACTTCAACGACGGCGACATCGTCGAGGGCACCATCGTCAAGGTCGACCGCGACGAGGTCCTGCTCGACATCGGTTACAAGACCGAGGGCGTCATCCCGTCCCGCGAGCTCTCCATCAAGCACGACGTGGACCCGGGCGAGGTCGTCAAGGTCGGTGACGAGGTCGAGGCCCTCGTCCTCCAGAAGGAGGACAAGGAGGGTCGTCTGATCCTGTCCAAGAAGCGCGCCCAGTACGAGCGCGCCTGGGGCACGATCGAGAAGATCAAGGAGGAGGACGGCGTCGTCACCGGCACCGTCATCGAGGTGGTCAAGGGTGGCCTCATCCTCGACATCGGCCTCCGCGGCTTCCTCCCGGCCTCCCTCGTGGAGATGCGTCGTGTCCGCGACCTCCAGCCGTACGTCGGCAAGGAGATCGAGGCGAAGATCATCGAGCTCGACAAGAACCGCAACAACGTGGTCCTGTCGCGCCGCGCGTGGCTCGAGCAGACGCAGTCCGAGGTCCGCTCCACCTTCCTGCAGACCCTGCAGAAGGGCCAGGTGCGCCCCGGTGTCGTGTCCTCGATCGTCAACTTCGGTGCGTTCGTCGACCTGGGCGGCGTGGACGGCCTCGTGCACGTCTCCGAGCTGTCCTGGAAGCACATCGACCACCCGTCCGAGGTCGTCGAGGTCGGCCAGGAGGTCACGGTCGAGGTCCTCGACGTCGACTTCGACCGCGAGCGGGTCTCCCTGTCGCTGAAGGCGACGCAGGAGGACCCGTGGCAGGCCTTCGCCCGGACGCACGCCATCGGCCAGGTCGTCCCCGGCAAGGTCACCAAGCTCGTCCCGTTCGGTGCGTTCGTGCGCGTCGAGGACGGCATCGAGGGCCTGGTGCACATCTCGGAGCTGGCCGTGCGCCACGTCGAGATCCCGGAGCAGGTCGTCCAGGTCGGCGACGACGTGTTCGTCAAGGTCATCGACATCGACCTGGAGCGCCGCCGCATCTCGCTGTCGCTCAAGCAGGCGAACGAGGGCTTCGACCCGACCTCCGAGGACTTCGACCCCGCGCTGTACGGCATGGCGGCCGAGTACGACGAGGAGGGGAACTACAAGTACCCCGAGGGCTTCGACCCGACCACGAACGAGTGGCTCGAGGGCTACGAGTCCCAGCGCGAGACCTGGGAGGCGCAGTACGCCCAGGCCCACGAGCGCTGGGAGGCGCACCGCAAGCAGGTCCTGGACGCCGTCCAGGCCGACGCGGAGGCCGCTCAGGGTGGTGGCGACGCCGCCGCCTCGAGCTCGTCGTCGTCCTCCTCGTCGTCGTCCTCGTACTCCTCGGCCCCGGCCCAGGAGGCGACCGGCACGCTCGCGTCGGACGAGGCCCTGGCCGCGCTCCGCGAGAAGCTCACCGGCAACTGAGCCGACCGCCGGGCGTCCAGCCCGGCCACCGGTCCGACGGGCCGGCCACCTCCGGGTGGCCGGCCCGTCGGCGTTCCCGGGCACGGTCGCCGGGACCGCCCGCCGAGCCCGGTCGTCGTCTCACCTGGTGCGACCCCGCCGTCTCACCTGTGGGTGGCCCGTGAGAGGATCGACGGCGCCGCCACCTCTTCTCGTGAAAGGCCGTGCTGTGCCCGCGCGCTCCACCACGCCCCGTCCGGCGATGCTCACCGGGTCGGTGCTGCGGCGCTCCCTGCTGCTGCTCGGGCGCGGCATCGCCTCCCAGCCGCGGACGTACGTGCTGGCCATCGGCACCTCGGCCGCCTACGGCGCGCTGACGGTCGCGATCAGCCGGGTGCTCGGCTGGGCGACCGACAGCGTGGTCGTCCCGGCGCTGGGCGGGGACCCCGACGCGCGCGGCCGGATCTGGGTCGCGGGCGGCGTGCTCGCCCTGGTCGCGGTCTCGCTGGCCGCGGCCGTCGCGGGCCGCCGGATCTTCGCCGGCATGGGCGTGGCGGACCAGCAGGCGATGCACCGCCGCGCGGTCACCCGGCAGTACCTGCGGCTCCCGATGACGTGGCACCGCGCGCACCCCACGGGCCAGCTGCTGTCCAACGCCTCCGCCGACGTCGAGGCGGCCACCGGCGTGTTCAACCCGCTCCCGTTCGCGCTGGGCGTCGTCGTGATGATCGGCGTCGCCGCCGTCGCGCTGTTCAGCACCGACGTGTGGCTGGCGGTGGCCGCGATGGCCGTGCTGCCGGCCGCGGTGGTGGCCAACCTGGTCTTCCAGCGCCGGATGTCCCCGGCCGCGACCCGCGCGCAGCAGCTGCGCGCCGAGGTCGCCGACATCGCCCACGAGAGCTTCGAGGCCGCGCTGCTGGTCAAGTCGCTCGGCACGGAGGAGCGCGAGGAGCGCCGGTTCGCCGAGCGCGCCGGGCAGCTCCGGGACGCGAACGTGCGGGTGGGCGTCGTGCGGGCCTACTTCGACCCGGTCATCGACATGCTGCCCAACCTCGGGACGCTGCTCGTCCTGCTGGTCGGTGTCTGGCGGGTGCAGTCCGGCGCGGTCGGCACGGGCGACATCGTCTCGGCCGCCTACCTGCTCACGCTCATGGCGGTGCCCGTGCGGGCGTTCGGCTGGGTGCTCGGCGAGCTGCCGCGCGGCCTGGTCGGGCACGAGCGCGTCGCCCGGGTGGTCGACGCCGAGGGTGAGCTCGTCGCCGGCGCGCGGCCGCTGACCCGGGGCGCGGGCGGCGGCGCCGCGCTCAGGCTGTCCGGCGTCGGCGTGCAGGTGCCCGGTCCCGCGGGCCCGATCGAGCTGCTCGGCGGCGTCGACCTGGACGTCGCGCCCGGCCGGGTCGTCGCGGTCGTCGGCCCGACCGGCGCCGGCAAGACCACGCTCGTCTCGCTCGTGCCCCGGCTGACCGACCCCAGCACCGGAACCGTCGAGGTCGACGGCACCGACGTGCGGGACCTGGTGCCCGGCGACCTCACCGACCAGGTGGTGCTGGTCGGCCAGCAGACGTTCGTGTTCGAAGACACCGTGCGCGGCAACGTCACGCTGCGCGACGCGGACGACCCGGACGCGCCCTCCGACGACGAGGTGTGGGCCGCGCTGCGGCTCGCCCGGGTCGACGGCGTGGTGCGCGACCTGCCCGGCGGCCTGGACGCGCGGCTGGGCGAGCGGGGCTCGAACCTGTCCGGCGGCCAGCGGCAGCGGCTCGCGATCGCGCGCGCCCTGGTGCGCCGGCCGCGGCTGCTCGTGCTCGACGACGCGACCTCGGCCGTCGACCCGCGGGTGGAGCAGGACATCCTCACCGGCCTCCGGGCGCACGCCGACGGCGACGCCGGCGGGCCGACCGTGCTGCTGGTGGCGTACCGGATGTCGTCGGTGCTGCTCGCGGACGAGGTGGTGCACCTGGCCGGCGGCCGGGTCGTCGACCACGGCACGCACGCCGAGCTGCTCGCCCGGGACCCCGGGTACGCCGACCTCGCGACCGCCTACGAGCAGGAGTCCGAGCGGCGCGCGGCCCGCCGGGCCGAGGCGCTGGACGCGGAGGCAGCGGCCGCCGACGAGCGCGCCGACGCGCACGAGCACGAGGACGAGGACGAGCTGGACGCGGAGGGGGCCCGATGAGCGCCGAGCAGCAGGCCGAGGCGCAGGCCGGCCTGGGCGGCACGCACCGCGGGGTCATGGGCACCCTGCGCCGGGGCATCGAGGTGTCCCCGCAGCTGGTGCAGGGCATCGGGGTGACGTTCCTGCTCGCGACGCTCGCCGCCGCGGGCAAGGTCGTCGTGCCGATCGCGGTCCAGCAGGTGATGGACACCGGCATCCTCGCCGAGGGTGGCCCCGACGTGCGCCGGGTCGTGACCCTGGTGCTGGCCGCGACCCTCGCGCTGGTCGCGGGCGGCCTGTGCTCCGCGCTGGTCAACGTGCGGCTGTTCCGCGCCAGCGAGGCGGGCCTGGCCCAGCTCCGGGTGCGCGCGTTCCGGCACGTGCACGACCTGTCGGTGCTGACCCAGAACACCGAGCGGCGCGGCTCCCTGGTGTCGCGCGTGACCTCCGACGTCGACACCATCTCGATGTTCGTGCAGTGGGGCGGCATCATGCTGCTCGTCTCCACGCTGCAGGTGCTGGTCGCGACCGTGCTGATGGCGGTCTACTCCTGGCAGCTGACCATCCTCGTCTGGCTGTGCTTCGGGCCGCTGGTGCTCGCGCTGCGCCCGCTCCAGCGCCGGGTCAACGTCGCCTACACGACCGTCCGCGAGCGGGTCGGCGCCATGCTGGGCGCGGTGTCGGAGGCCGTCGTCGGCGCCGAGACCATCCGCGCGTACGGCGTGCAGCGGCGGGTGCAGAAGAACGTCGACGAGCGCATCGGTGCCACGCGGAACGCCATGGTCCGCGCGCAGAACACGGTGTCGCTGGTGTTCTCCTCCGGCGTGCTGGTCGCGAACCTGGTGCTGGCGGTCGTGGTCGTCGCGGGCACCGCCCTCGGCGTCGCGGGCGACCTCAGCGTGGGCAAGCTGCTCGCGTTCCTGTTCCTCGTGCAGCTGTTCACCGGCCCGGTGCAGCAGGCCACCGAGGTGCTCAACGAGCTGCAGAACGCGGTCGCCGGCTGGCGGCGGGTGCTCGGCATCATCGACACGCCCGTGCAGGTCGCCGACCCGGGCGCCCGCGGGGTGCCGTCCCCGCGCGGCCCGGCCGCGGTCGAGCTGCAGGGCGTGGGCTTCGCCTACCCGGACGGCCCGCCGGTGCTGCACGAGGTCGACCTGCACCTGCCCGCCGGCCGCTCCGTCGCGGTCGTGGGCGCCACCGGCTCGGGCAAGACGACGATCGCCAAGCTCGTCACGCGCCTGATGGACCCGACGCGCGGCGCGGTGCTGCTCGACGGCACCGACCTGCGCACCGTCCGCACCGAGGACCTGCGCCGCCGGGTGGTCATGGTGCCGCAGGAGGGCTTCCTGTTCGACGCCACGCTCGCGGAGAACCTGGTCTACGGCCTGCGCGACGGCGACGACCACGCGGCGCCCACGCCGGCGGAGGCCGAGCCCCGGCTGCGCGCCGCGCTGGCCGAGCTCGGGCTGACCGACTGGGTCGCCGAGCTGCCGTCCGGCCTGCACACGCCGGTCGGCCAGCGCGGCGAGGCGCTGTCGGCGGGGGAGCGGCAGCTCGTGGCGCTGACCCGCGCCTACCTCGCGGACGCCGACCTGCTCGTGCTGGACGAGGCGACCTCCGCGGTCGACCCGGCCACCGAGGTGCGGATCGCCCGGGCGCTCGACTCGCTGACCACCGGCCGCAGCACCGTGACGATCGCGCACCGGCTGTCGACGGCCGAGGCGGCGGACCTCGTGGTCGTGGTCGACGCGGGGCACGTCGTGGAGTTCGGCCCGCACGAGGACCTCGTGGCGCGGGACGGCGTCTACGCCGCGATGCACCGGGCGTGGGTGGCCCAGACCCGCTGACCGCCCGCTCGCGCCGACCGACCGTGCCGACCGGCCGCTCGCGGGTCAGGACGCGCGGCGTGGGAGGATCGGGGGCGTGAGCGAGACGCAGACCCCCGCCCCCGCGGGCACCCCCAGCCCCCTCGACCCGGAGCTCGCCGCGCGCCTGCGCCGGGACGCGTCCGGCCTGGTCGCCGCGGTGGTGCAGCAGCACGACACCGGCGAGGTGCTCATGCTCGGCTGGATGGACGACGAGGCGCTGCACCGCACGCTCACCGGCGGCCGCGTCGTGTTCTGGAGCCGGTCGCGGCAGGAGTACTGGCGCAAGGGCGACACCTCCGGGCACGCCCAGTACGTGAAGTCCGTCGCGCTCGACTGCGACGGCGACGCGCTGCTCGTCCGGGTCGACCAGGTGGGCGCTGCCTGCCACACCGGGACGCGCACCTGCTTCGAGGCGGGCGGCTCGCTCGGCGCCGTCGTCGGCGAGCGGCCGGACGCGACGGAGCAGCACGGATGACCGCCGCGACCCCGGGCGCGCCCGCCGCCCCCGCGACGACCCCGGTGGACGTGCCCTGGGGGACGACCTGGCCCGCGCTCGGCGAGTTCCGCGACCTCGCCGCCTCGCGGAGGGTCATCCCGGTCGTGCGCCGGCTGCTCGCCGACGACACCACGCCCGTCGGCCTGTACCGCACGCTCGCGGCCGGCCGCCCGGGCACCTTCGTCCTCGAGTCGGCCGAGCAGGACGGGTCCTGGTCCCGGTGGTCGTTCGTCGGCGTGCGGTCCCGGGCGACGCTGACGGTGCGCGACGGCCGCGCGGTGTGGACGGGCGACGTCCCCGCCGGGGTCCCGACGGAGGGCGACCCGCTGTCCGTGCTCGGCCAGACGCTCGAGGTGCTCCGCACGCCCGCCGTCCCCGGGCTGCCCCCGCTCACCGGCGGCCTGGTCGGCGCGCTCGGCTGGGACGTCGTGCGGCACTGGGAGCCGACGCTGCCCGCCGCGGCCCCCGACGAGCTCGGCGTGCCCGAGATGACGCTGCTGCTGGCGAGCGACCTCGCGGTGACCGACCACCGGGACGGCTCCGTCTGGCTGGTGGCGAACGCGATCAACTTCGACGGGACCGACGCGCGGGTGGACGAGGCGCACGCCGACGCCGTCGCGCGGCTGGACGCGATGCAGGAGGCGCTGCTCCGCCCGGCCGCGCCCGCCGCCGCGCACCTGGTGGACGCGCCCGCGCCGGAGCTGGAGTTCCGGTCGACCGCGGCGGAGTACGAGGCCGCGGTCGCGCGCGGCCAGGAGGCCATCGTCGACGGCGAGGTGTTCCAGGTGGTGCTGTCGCAGCGCCTCGACCTGGACTGCCCGGCCGCGCCGCTCGACGTCTACCGCGTGCTCCGGACGATCAACCCGAGCCCGTACATGTACTACCTGCAGCTGCAGGACGCGGACGGGCGGGACTTCGCCGTGGTCGGGTCGAGCCCGGAGACGCTGGTCAAGGTCACCGAGGGGCACGTCACGACGTTCCCGATCGCGGGCTCCCGGCCGCGCGGCGCCACGCCCGAGGAGGACCGCGCGCTGCACGACGAGCTGCTGGCCGACCCCAAGGAGCGGGCCGAGCACCTCATGCTGGTCGACCTGAGCCGCAACGACCTGGTCAAGGTCTGCGAGCCCGCGACCGTCGAGGTCGTCGAGTTCATGGCGGTGCGGCGGTTCAGCCACATCATGCACATCTGCTCGACCGTCGTCGGCCGGCTGCGCGCCGGGGCGACCGCGCTCGGGGCGTTCACCGCGACGTTCCCGGCCGGCACGCTCTCCGGTGCGCCGAAGCCGCGCGCGATCGCCCTGATCGACGAGATCGAGCCCGCGCGCCGCGGCATCTACGGCGGCACGGTCGGCTACTTCGACCTGGCGGGCGACATGGACATGGCGATCGCGATCCGCACCGCGCTCATCCGGGACGGCCGGGCGAGCGTCCAGGCCGGCGCCGGGATCGTCGCCGACTCCGTGCCGGCCGCCGAGTACCAGGAGTCCCGGGACAAGGCCGCGGCCGCGGTGCGCGCGGTGCAGGTCGCGGCCCGGCTCCGGGCGGTCGGGGCGCCGTGACCGGGCCGGTGGGCGGCGGGGCCGGGCGCGACGCGGCTGCGGGCGGTGCGGCGGCGGGTGGTGCGGCGGCGGCCGGCGGGGGAGCGCCGGAGCCGCGGGCGCGCGGCCGGCGGGGCCGCTGGGTGCTCGTCCTGCTCCTGCTCTCCGGGCTGGTGGCGCTGACCGCGCTGCCGGTGTGGATCACCGCGACCGGCGCGAACGCGCTCGGCGACGCGGTGGCGATCGCCGTCCGCGGCACGGTCGCCGCGCCGGGCCTGGTCGCCGCCGCGCTGGTGCTGCTCGCCGCCGCGGGCGCGCTCGGGCTCGTCGGCCGGGTCGGGCGGTGGGTCGTGGTGGTCGTGGTCGCCGCCGCCGGCGCGCTGGTGGTGGCCTCGGCGCTGGGCGTGCGGCCGGGGGCGACGGCCACGGCCGAGCGCGCCGCGGCGGACGCCACCGGCGTGTCGAACCTCACGGGGACGGTCCAGGTGGCCGTCTGGCCGTGGCTCGCCGCCGCGCTGGGGGTGGTCGTCGTCGCCGCGGCCGCGGGGCTCGGCCGGGCGTCCGCGCGCTGGGTCGCGCCGACGGACCGCTACGAGCGCGCCGGCACCGGGACCGCCGCGTCCGCGGGGGCCGCAGGGGTCGCGGGCGGCGCGGGGACCGGCGCCGGGACGGCGCCCGCGGACGGCGACGCCGGGCCCGACGAGCGCAGCACCTGGGACGCGCTGACCCGCGGCGACGACCCGACCTGAACCCCGCGCGCCGGTCCCGGCGGCCGCGCGCCCGACCTGAGCAGGCCACCGTGGTCCGCTAGGGTTTGCGACACACAGTCATGAAAGGTGTTCCACGATGGTCGAGCAGTCGCTCAGTTCTTCCGGCGTCGTGACCGGGCGTGCCCAGCAGGTCCCGGGGACGGAGACGCTGCGGCTGCCGCCGAAGGCGCCGCCGACCAACCACGGGCACACCACCGCCGCCTGGACGACCACGGTCGTCGTCCTCGTCGGCTCGACGGCCGGCGCGCTCGGCCTGATCTTCGCGCTCATGTGGCTGTTCTGGGCCGGCCTCGCCGTCGCCCTGCTCGGCGTCGTCGTCGGCAAGGTCATGCAGGTGCTCGGCTACGGCCAGGGCGGCAAGCACACCCTCGAGAAGGCCCGTCGCACCGGCGGTCACTGAGGTCCGACCCCCGGTCGCGCGCCGGGACGCGGTGGACGCCGGGCGTCCGCTCCGGTACACCTGTGGGGATGTCGGACGGCCGCCCACCAGGGCGGACGCCGCGCCTGAACCCCCCCGATGGAGGAGCCGATCATGTCGACCCCGAACCAGCCCCAGGACCCGTACTCCGCCCCCGACGGGCAGGGGTCCGGCGACCAGTCCGGCGCCACGCCGCAGTACCCGGGCAGCACGCCCGGCGCGGGTGACCCGTACGGGCAGTCCGGCCAGGGCGGCGGCGTGCCGCAGTACGGCTCGTACGCGGGCGGCGACCAGGGCCAGGGCGGCTACCCGCAGGCCGGCGGCTACGGCCAGCCCGCCTACCCGGGCGGCGCGCAGGGCTACGGCGCGGGCTTCTACCCGAAGAACAACCTCGCCGTGTGGTCGCTGGTGCTCGGCATCGTCGGGTTCTTCGTCTGCTCGATCCTCACCAGCATCCCCGGCATCATCGTCGGCTCGAAGGCGAAGCAGGCCGTGGCCCGCGGCGAGGCGAACAACGGCTCGCTCGCCAACGCCGGCTACATCGTGTCCTGGGTGGTGACGGGCCTGCAGGTGATCGGCCTGATCTTCCTGATCATCGCGATCGCGACCGGCGGCTTCGCGGCGTACCTCGACACCATCGACAGCTCGACGTACTGACGCGTCCCGTGGCCACGGCCGCCCCTCCCGAGACCCTCGCGCCCCGCGCGCGGCTGCGCGCCGCCCGGGCGCCGCTGCTGGTCGCGGGCGGGGCGGCCGTCGCCGCGCTCGGGCTCGTGCTGGTCGACCCGCACGAGCCCGGCTCGTGGGGCGCCTGCCCGCTGTACGCCCTCACGGGCCTGTACTGCGCCGGCTGCGGCGGCCTGCGCGCGACGCACGACCTGCTCGTCGGCGACGTGGCCGGCGCGTGGGCGATGAACCCGCTGTGGGTGCTGCTCGTGCCCGTGCTCGTCGGGCTGTGGGTGCGCTGGACGGCGCGGGCGCTGCGGTCCGGCCGGCGGGCCGCCGCGCCGCCGGCCCGGGTGGCGATCGCCGCGGCGGCCGTCGTCGTGGTCTACAGCGTCGCCCGCAACGTCCCGGCCTGGGCGGGCGTCCTCGCGCCGTGACCCGGCACGCGGCGGGCGGGTGAATCGGCGGGTTGTCGGCCCGCGGGGCCCGGGCGCGTCCCTAGGATGCCGAGCGGCGCGCCGCGCGCCGACCCAGCCACCAGGAGGCCGCCCGTGACCACGCCCGACCAGCCCACGGACCCGTACCGCGAGCAGCCGGGCGACGGCGGCGCGGGCGACGGCGACCGGCCCGCGTGGGACCAGCCGGGCGCCGGCTCGGGCTCGGGCGGGTACGGCGGGGTCGACCCGTACCCCGCGCCGGGGCCGTACGGGCAGCAGCAGCCGTACGGTGCGCCCGACCCGTACGCGGCGCAGCAGCCGTACGGGCAGCAGCCCTCCGGGGCGCCGGACCCGTACCAGGCGCAGCAGCCGTACGGGCAGCAGCCGTACGGTGCGCCCGACCCGTACGCCGCGCAGCAGCCGTACGGCCAGCAGCAGCCCTACGGCGCACCGGACCTGTACGCGGCGCAGCAGCCGTACGGCCAGCAGCAGCCCTACGGCGCGCCCGATCCGTACGCCGCGCAGCAGCCGTACGGCCAGGCGCCCGGTTACGGCGAGCAGCCCGGCTACGGCCAGCAGCCCTACGCCCAGCAGCCCTACGGCCAGGACCCCTACGCCGCCCAGCCGCCGGCGGCCCCGGCCTACCCCGGCGGGTACCCCGCGGCGCCGTACGGCGGCTACCCGGGCGGCTCGTACGTGCCGGTGTACGGCTACCCCAAGAACAGCCTGGGCGTCTGGTCGCTGGCGCTCGGCATCGCGAGCTTCGTGTGCTTCGGGCCGCTCGCGGGCATCCCGGCGATCATCACCGGCGTGCTCGGCCGCAGGGCGGCGCAGCGCGGCGAGGCGAACAACGCGGGCCTGTCGCTGGCGGGCATCATCCTGGGCTCGATCATCTCCGCGGGCTGGATCGTGTTCTTCCTCATCGGGGTGGCGGGCTCGTTCTCCAGCCCGTCGACCACGTACTACGGCTACTGACCCTCCCGTCGCCCGTTCGTCGAGATCGGTGCTCCGCGCCGAGATCGGTGGCTGCACGCACCGATCTCGCGCGGGACGTCCGATCTCGCCGCGCGCGGGTCGCCCCGTGTCCCACCCGGTGGCCCCGTGGTCGGGAGTGGTGCGCCGCGCCCGTACGATGGCCGAGGTGGTCGGACGAGACCCGCGTCACGGTGGTCAGCCGCGACCGGTCCCGCCGAGGAGCCCCGCCGGCTCCCGCGCCCTGAGGCGTGCCGCCGCCGATCTCGGGGGAGAAGAGACGCCGATGGGCACCGTGCTGGACGACATCGTGGCTGGCGTGCGCGAGGACCTCGCCGTGCGCGAGGCCGCCACGCCCCTGGCCGAGCTCAAGGAGCGCGCGGCGCGCGTCCCCGGTGCCATCGACTGCGTGTCGCGGCTGCGCGTCGAGGACGCGGTGACCGTGATCGCCGAGGTCAAGCGGTCCAGCCCGTCGAAGGGCGCGCTCGCGACCATCACGGACCCGGCCGCGCTCGCCGCGGAGTACGAGAAGGGCGGCGCGACCGTCATCTCGGTGCTCACCGAGCAGCGGAAGTTCAACGGCAGCCTGGCGGACCTCGACAGCGTCCGCGCCGCCGTGGACATCCCGGTGCTGCGCAAGGACTTCGTCGTCACGCCGTACCAGGTGTGGGAGGCGCGGGCGCACGGGGCGGACCTGGTCCTGCTGATCGTCGCCGCGCTGGAGCAGACGGTGCTGACCTCGCTCGTCGAGCGGGTGCACTCCCTGGGCATGACCGCCCTGGTCGAGGTGCACGACGCCGAGGAGGTCGTGCGGGCGGTCGACGCCGGCGCGCGGGTCATCGGCGTGAACGCGCGGAACCTCAAGACGCTCGAGGTGGACCGCGGCACGTTCGCCCGGGTCGCCCCGGCGATCCCGGCCGACGTGGTCAAGGTCGCCGAGTCCGGCGTGCGCGGGCCGCACGACGTCATGGACTACGCCCGGGCCGGCGCGGACGCCGTGCTGGTCGGCGAGGCCCTGGTCACGGACGACGCGCCGCGTCAGTCCGTCGCGGACCTGGTGGCGGCGGGCGCGCACCCGTCGCTGCGCGCGGTCCGGCAGTAGCCACCGGCCCGGCCCCTCGCGGCCGGACCGACCCCAGCGAGGGCGGCCGCCGCAGCGCGGCCCCGCAGCACGAGCCACGAGGAGCACGACGGTGACGACGGGACGCACGGGTCCGCAGGTGACGAGCAGCCCGGGCGGGCCGCTGGCCACGCACGCCGGGCCGTACTTCGGGGACTTCGGCGGCCGGTTCGTCCCGGAGGCGCTGATCGCCGCCCTCGACGAGCTCGACACCGAGTTCCACAAGGCGTCGGCCGACCCCGCGTTCGCGGCGGAGCTGGCGCGGCTGCACCGCACCTACACCGGCCGGCCGAGCCCGCTCACCGAGGTCGAGCGGTTCGCGGAGCACGTCGCGCCCGGCGTCCGGGTGTTCCTCAAGCGCGAGGACCTCAACCACACCGGATCGCACAAGATCAACAACGTGCTGGGTCAGGCGCTGCTGGTGAAGCGGATGGGCAAGACCCGCGTCATCGCCGAGACCGGCGCCGGCCAGCACGGCGTCGCCACCGCGACCGCAGCCGCGCTGCTGGACCTCGAGTGCGTCGTCTACATGGGCGAGGAGGACACCCGGCGCCAGGCGCTCAACGTCGCCCGGATGCGGCTGCTGGGCGCGACGGTCGTCCCGGTGACGATCGGCTCCCGCACGTTGAAGGACGCGATCAACGAGGCGCTGCGCGACTGGGTCGCGAACGTCGACACCACGCACTACCTGCTCGGCACGGTGACGGGCCCGCACCCGTTCCCCGAGATGGTGCGCGACTTCCACAAGATCATCGGCGAGGAGGCGAAGGCCCAGCTCGCGGAGGAGATCGGCCGGCTGCCCGACGCCGTCGCGGCGTGCGTGGGCGGCGGCTCGAACGCCATGGGCATCTTCAACGCGTTCCTCGACGACCCGTCGGTGCGGCTGTTCGGCTTCGAGGCCGGCGGCGAGGGCATCGCGTCGGGCCGGCACGCGTCGCGGTTCAGCGGCGGCTCGCCGGGCGTGCTGCAGGGCACCAAGTCGTACCTGCTGCAGGACGACGACGGCCAGACCCTGCCCAGCCACTCGGTGTCCGCGGGCCTCGACTACCCGAGCGTCGGCCCCGAGCACGCCTGGCTGCACGACATCGGCCGGGCGGAGTACCGCCCGGTGACCGACGCCGAGGCCATGGAGGCGTTCCGGGTGCTGTGCCAGACCGAGGGCATCATCCCGGCCATCGAGTCGGCGCACGCCCTGGCCGGCGCCATCCAGCTCGGCCGCGAGGTCGGCACCTGGGACACCCCGGACGGCCGCGAGCCGGTGATCCTGGTGAACCTCTCCGGGCGCGGGGACAAGGACGTGGCGACCGCGGCGGCGTGGTTCGACCTGATCGAGGACAAGCCGGTCGTCCAGGCCGACGAGGGGGAGCAGCTGTGAGCGACGTCCAGGCGACCACGTCCCGCACCGGCGCCACCCTCGACCGGCTGAAGGCCGAGGGCCGCGGTGCCCTGGTCGGCTACCTGCCGCTCGGCTTCCCCGACGTCGAGGGCTCGGTCCGCGCGGCCGTCGCGATGGTCGAGGCCGGCGTCGACGTGATCGAGCTCGGCCTGCCGTACTCCGACCCGGTCATGGACGGCCCGGTCATCCAGCACGCGGTCGACGTCGCGCTGGCCGGCGGCACCCGGGTGCGGGACGCGTTCGGGGCGGTCGAGCGGATCGCCGCCACCGGCGCCCCGGTGCTGGTCATGACGTACTGGAACCCGGTGCTGCGGTACGGCGTCGACGCGTTCGCGCGCGACCTGGCCGCGGCCGGCGGCGCGGGGCTCATCACGCCGGACCTCATCCCCGACGAGGGGCAGGACTGGCTGGCCGCGTCCGACGCGCACGACCTGGACCGGGTGTTCCTGGTCGCGCCGTCGTCCACCCCCGAGCGCCTGGCGATGACCGCCGCGGCGTCCCGCGGGTTCGTGTACGCGGCGTCGACGATGGGCGTGACGGGGGAGCGGACCACGGTCGGCGCGCGCGCCGAGCAGCTGGTCGCCGACACCCGCGCGGCCGGCGCGGAGCACGTGTGCGTCGGGCTGGGCGTGTCGCAGCCGGAGCAGGCGCGGGACATCGGCCGGTACGCGGACGGCGTCATCGTGGGCTCGGCGTTCGTCCGGGCCCTCGCGGGCGCCGAGACGCGCGAGGCGGGCCTGGAGGCGGTCGCGGCCGTCGCCGCGGGGCTGGCCGAGGGCGTCCGCACCGCCCGCTGACGCGTCCGGCGGCGCCGTGGCGCCCCCGCGCGGCGGCCCGCGCAGGGCTGCTCGCTCCCGGCCACCCGGGCCCCGCGTCCGGCGGCCCCCGCCGCCGCCACACGCGCCCGCGAGGTCGTCACTCGCTGGTGAGGTCGTCACTCACGAGTGACGACCTCGTCGAGTTGTGACGACCTCACCGCGCTGTGACGACCTCACCGGGTTGTGACGACCTCACGGCGCTGTGACGACCCCACGCCCGGCGCCCGCGCCGGCCCCGCCCCCGCGGACCGCCGCGCCGGGCGCGCGCCCTGGTCGCATACAGTGCCCGTGTGATGATCCCCGCCGCGATCCCGAGCCCGCCGCAGGCCGTCTGGTACCTCGGCCCCGTGCCGCTGCGCGCCTACGCCCTCGCGATCCTCGCCGGGATCGTGGTCGCGGTGATCATGACCCAGCGCCGCTGGAAGGAGCGCGGGGGCGACCCCGAGCAGGTCCTCGACATCGTGTTCTGGGCCGTGCCGTTCGGCATCGTCGGCGGCCGGCTCTACCACGTGATCACCAGCCCGGACGCGTACTTCGGCGCGGGCGGCGACCCCGTGCGCGCGCTGTACATCTGGGAGGGCGGCCTGGGCATCTGGGGCGCCGTGGCGCTCGGCGCGGTGGGCGCGTACATCGGCTGCCGCCGCGCCGGGGTGTCGTTCCCGGTGTTCGCGGACGCCCTGGCGCCCGGGCTGCTCGTGGCCCAGGCGATCGGCCGGCTCGGCAACTGGTTCAACCAGGAGCTGTTCGGCGGCCCGACGACCCTGCCGTGGGGCCTGCGGATCGACGACGCGCACCTCCCGGCCGGCTACGAGTCGGGCACGCTGTTCCACCCGACGTTCCTGTACGAGCTGCTGTGGAACCTCGCCGGGGCGGCGCTGATCGTCTACCTGGACCGCCGGCTGCGGCTCGGCCACGGCCGGGCGTTCTGGCTGTACGTGATCGTCTACACGACCGGCCGGCTCTGGATCGAGCTGGTCCGGATCGACCCCGCGGAGATGATCGGCCCGTTCCGGCTCAACGTCTGGACGTCGATCATCGTGCTCCTCGGGGCGCTGGTAGCGTTCGTGGTCGTCGGACGTCGTCATCCTGGACGCGAGACCACACCCCTCCTGCGCGAGACCGAGGCGCAGGACGACGAGGTGGCGGAGCACGGCTCGGCCCGCTGACCGCGGGGAACGCTCGTGTGACCCACCTCACTTTCTCGCGATGTGAGCGCCTGTGTTTCCGGCAGGTATCGTCGCCACACTTGTAGCCCGGGCCGATGACGTCCCAGCCTCCCCCCATTGCTCTACCTGGGCCCGCTCCCCGGGTCCGTGAGGACGGTGCTGATGCCCGCGTCGCCTGTGCGTCCCGGTGCTTCTCCCGTGCAGCAGCAGGGTCTGTACGACCCGGCTGCCGAGCACGACGCCTGCGGTTTCGCGTTCGTCGCGACGCTGCGCGGTACCCCCGGCCGCGACATCGTCGACGCCGGTCTCACCGCCCTGCTCAACCTCGACCACCGCGGCGCGGTCGGTGCGGAGGAGAACAGCGGTGACGGCGCCGGCATCCTGACGCAGATCCCCGACGCGTTCTTGCGGGACGTCGTCGACGCCGAGCTGCCGCCCGCCGGCCACTACGCGATCGGCATGGCCTTCCTGCCGCAGGACGACGAGGAGCGCGCCGTCGCGGTGCGCGCCGTCGAGGCGATCGCGGCCGAGGAGAAGCTCGACGTGCTGGCGTGGCGCGACGTGCAGGTGACGGCCGACCTGGTCGGCCCGACCGCGCGCTCGTCCATGCCGGTGTTCCGCCAGCTGGTCGTGGCGGACCCGTCGCGCGAGCTCGCCGGCATCGACCTGGACCGCCGGGCGTACCGCCTGCGCAAGCGCGCCGAGCGCGAGCTCGCCGTGTACTTCGCCTCGCTGTCGGCCCGCACGCTGTCCTACAAGGGCATGCTCACCACCGGCCAGCTGGAGCCGTTCTTCGCGGACCTCTCGGACCCCCGGTACGCCTCCGAGATCGCGCTGGTGCACTCGCGGTTCTCCACCAACACGTTCCCGTCCTGGCCGCTGGCGCAGCCGTTCCGGTTGATCGCCCACAACGGCGAGATCAACACGGTGCGCGGCAACCGCAACTGGGTCGCGGCGCGCGAGGGGACCCTGCAGTCGGACCTGCTGGGCGACCTGGCCCCGCTGCTGCCGGTGTGCACGCCGGGCGGCTCGGACTCGGGCTCGTTCGACGAGGTCCTCGAGCTGCTGCACCTGGGCGGCCGCTCCCTGCCGCACGCGATCATGATGATGATCCCGGAGGCCTGGGAGAACCACGCGCAGATGGACCCCGCGCGGCGGGCGTTCTACGAGTACCACGCGTCGCTGATGGAGCCGTGGGACGGCCCGGCGGCGATGACGTTCACCGACGGCACGCTCATCGGCTCGGTGCAGGACCGCAACGGCCTGCGCCCCGGCCGGTTCTGGGTGACCGAGGACGGCCTGGTCGTCATGGGCTCCGAGGCGGGCGTGCTCGACCTCGACCCGGCGACGGTCGTCCGCAAGGGCCGCCTGGAGCCCGGCAAGATGTTCCTGGTCGACACCAACCAGGGCCGGATCGTCGAGGACGACGAGATCAAGGCGCAGCTCGCCGCGCAGCGGCCGTACGCCGAGTGGGTCCGGGAGAACTCGGTCTACCTGGAGCAGCTGCCCGAGCGCGAGCACATCGCGCACTCCTCGGCCTCCGTGCGCCGCCGGCAGCGGACCTTCGGGTACACCGAGGAGGAGCTGAAGATCCTCCTGACGCCCATGGGCGCCTCCGGCGCGGAGCCGCTGGGCGCGATGGGCTCGGACACCCCGGTCGCCGTGCTGTCCCAGCGCCCGCGGCTGCTGTTCGACTACTTCACGCAGATGTTCGCGCAGGTGACCAACCCGCCGCTGGACGCCATCCGCGAGGAGCTGGTCACGTCCATCGGCGGCGCGATCGGCCCCGAGCCGAACCTGCTGGACGACACCCCGCTGCACGCGCGCAAGCTCGTGCTGCCGTTCCCGGTGCTCGACAACGACGGCCTGGCCAAGATCGTCAAGATCGACAAGGACCCCGCGATGGCGGGCGTGTTCCGGTCGACGATCGTCCGCGGCCTGTACCGCGCGGCGGGCGG
Source organism: Cellulomonas sp. EB106-03-03-XG116 (assembly GCF_058792015.1). Classification (NCBI taxonomy): domain Bacteria; kingdom Bacillati; phylum Actinomycetota; class Actinomycetes; order Micrococcales; family Cellulomonadaceae; genus Cellulomonas; species Cellulomonas sp. EB106-03-03-XG116. The sequence continues at coordinate 47,321 of NZ_JBYTEP010000017.1, read as the reverse complement.
CGGCGAGGCGCTGGAGCAGCGGCTCGAGGAGATCTTCGCCGAGTGCGACCAGGCGATCGCCGACGGCGTGAGCTTCCTCGTGCTGTCCGACCGCGACTCCGACGCGGACCGCGCGCCGATCCCGTCGCTGCTGCTGCTGTCGGCCGTGCACCACCACCTGCTGCGCCGGCACACCCGCACCCAGGTGTCGCTCGTCGTCGAGGCCGGCGACGTGCGCGAGGTGCACCACGTCGCGCTGCTCATCGGCTACGGCGCAGCAGCCGTCAACCCGTACCTGGCGATGGAGACCGTCGAGGACCTGGCCGCCAACGGCTACCTCGCGGGCGTCGCGCCGGAGCAGGCCGTCAAGAACCTCATCAAGGCGCTCGGCAAGGGCGTCCTCAAGGTCATGTCCAAGATGGGCATCTCGACCATCGCGTCGTACCGCGGCGCCCAGGTGTTCGAGGCCATCGGCCTGTCCCAGCCGCTCGTGGACCGGTACTTCACCGGCACCACCAGCCGGCTCGGCGGCATCGGCCTGGACGTCATCGCGGCCGAGGTCGCGGCGCGGCACAACGACGCGTACCCGGCCAACGGCAACCGGCTGGCGCACCGCCGGCTCGCGACCGGCGGCGAGTACCAGTGGCGCCGGGACGGCGAGGAGCACCTGTTCGACCCGGAGACCGTGTTCCGGCTGCAGCACTCCACCCGTACGCGGCAGATGGACGTGTTCCGCGACTACACGCACCGGGTGAACGAGCAGTCGTCCCGCCTCATGACGCTCCGCGGCCTGCTCGAGCTGAAGACCGGCGAGCGGACGCCGGTCCCGGTCGACGAGGTCGAGCCGGTCAGCGAGATCGTCAAGCGGTTCAACACCGGCGCGATGTCCTACGGGTCCATCTCGGCCGAGGCGCACGAGACGCTCGCGATCGCCATGAACCGGCTCGGCGCCAAGTCGAACACCGGCGAGGGCGGCGAGGACCCGGACCGGCTGCACGACCCCGAGCGGCGCTCGGCGATCAAGCAGATCGCGTCCGGCCGGTTCGGCGTCACGTCGGAGTACCTGACGTTCGCGGACGACATCCAGATCAAGCTGGCCCAGGGCGCCAAGCCGGGCGAGGGCGGCCAGCTGCCCGGCCCGAAGGTGTACCCGTGGGTCGCGAAGACCCGGCACTCGACGCCGGGCGTCGGCCTGATCTCGCCGCCGCCGCACCACGACATCTACTCGATCGAGGACCTGGCGCAGCTGATCCACGACGCCAAGAACGCGAACCCGCGGGCGCGGATCCACACCAAGCTCGTCAGCGAGTTCGGCGTGGGCACCGTGGCGGCGGGTGTGGCCAAGGCGCACTCCGACGTCGTGCTCATCTCGGGCCACGACGGCGGCACCGGCGCCTCGCCGCTGACCAGCCTCAAGCACGCGGGCACCCCGTGGGAGATCGGCCTGGCCGAGACCCAGCAGACCCTGGTGCTCAACGACCTCCGCGACCGCGTGGTCGTCCAGGTCGACGGCCAGCTCAAGACCGGCCGCGACGTCATCATCGGCGCGCTGCTCGGCGCCGAGGAGTTCGGCTTCGCGACGGCGCCGCTCGTCGTGTCGGGCTGCATCATGATGCGCGTCTGCCACCTCGACACCTGCCCCGTGGGCGTCGCCACGCAGAACCCCGACCTGCGGTCCCGGTTCACCGGGAAGCCGGAGGTCGTGGTGACGTTCTTCGAGTTCATCGCGCAGGAGGTGCGCGAGCTGCTCGCCGAGCTCGGCTTCCGCAGCATCGAGGAGGCCGTCGGCCACGTCGAGCTGCTGGACTCCCGCAAGGCCGTCGAGCACTGGAAGGCGCAGGGCCTCGACCTGACGCCGGTGCTCGCCGTCCCGGAGCCGCTGCCGGGCTCGGCCCTGCACCACGTGCAGGACCAGGACCACGGCCTCGACCGCGCGCTGGACAACCAGTTCATCGCGATGGCGTCGGACGCCTTGGAGGACGCCCGCCCGGTCCGCATCGAGCTGCCGGTCCGCAACGTCAACCGCACCGTCGGCACGATGCTCGGCCACGAGGTCACCCGCCGGTACGGCGGGGCGGGCCTGCCCGACGGCACCATCGAGGTCGCGCTCACCGGGTCGGCGGGGCAGTCGTTCGGCGCGTTCGTCCCGCGCGGCATCACGCTGCGCCTCGAGGGCGACGCGAACGACTACGTCGGCAAGGGCCTGTCGGGCGGCCGGATCGTCGTGCGGCCCGACCGCAACGCAGTGCTGAGCGGCGAGCACAACGTCATCGCCGGCAACGTCATCGGCTACGGAGCCACGTCGGGCGAGATGTTCCTGCGCGGCGTCGTCGGCGAGCGGTTCGGCGTCCGGAACTCCGGCGCCACCCTCGTCGTCGAGGGCGTGGGCGACCACGGCTGCGAGTACATGACCGGCGGCACCGTCCTGGTGCTCGGCCGGACCGGCCGCAACTTCGCGGCGGGCATGTCGGGCGGCACGGCCTACGTGCTCGACCTCAAGCCCGAGCGCGTCAACGTGCAGGCCGTCGCGGCCGGCGAGCTGGGTCTCGACCCGCTCGACGACGAGGACGCGGCGCTGGTGACCGACCTGCTGCGGCGGCAGGCGGAGGAGACCGGGTCGCGCGTCGCGGCCGAGCTCCTCGCCGACCCCGCGGCGACCCGTGCCCGGTTCACCCGGGTGCGGCCGACCGAGTACTCCCGCGTCCGCGCGGCGCTGGCGAAGGCGGAGGCCGACGGCCTCGACCCGAGCGCGCCCGGCGTGTGGGAGGGCATCCTGGAGGTGGCTCGTGGCTGACCCCCGCGGCTTCATGAAGGTGCGGGAGCGCGAGCTGCCCGCCAACCGTCCGGTGCCCCTGCGGCTCATGGACTGGCGCGAGGTGCACGAGCACCGCAGCGCCCAGGACGACCCGCAGTCGGCGACCCTGCTGCACCGGCAGGCCGGGCGCTGCATGGACTGCGGCGTCCCGTTCTGCCACAACGGCTGCCCGCTGGGGAACCTCATCCCCGAGTGGAACGACCTGGTGTGGCGGGGCCAGTGGGGCGACGCGATCGAGCGCCTGCACGCCACGAACAACTTCCCGGAGTTCACGGGCCGGATCTGCCCGGCCCCGTGCGAGTCGGCCTGCGTGCTGGGGATCAACCAGCCCGCGGTGACGATCAAGAACATCGAGGTCTCGATCATCGACGAGGCCTTCGACCGGGGCCTGGTGCACCCGCAGGTGCCGCAGCGCCTGTCCGGGCACACCGTCGCCGTGGTCGGCTCGGGGCCCGCCGGGCTCGCGGCCGCGCAGCAGCTCACCCGCGCCGGGCACACCGTCGCGGTGTACGAGCGGGACGACGCGATCGGCGGCCTGCTCCGGTACGGCGTGCCGGACTTCAAGCTCGAGAAGCGGCACATCGACCGCCGGCTCGAGCAGATGGCCGCCGAGGGCACCCGGTTCCGCCCGAACGTGGCGATCGGCCGGGACATCACCTGGGCGCAGCTCCGGTCCCGGTACGACGCCGTCGTGGTCGCCACCGGCTCGACCGTGCCGCGCGAGCTGCCGCTGCCCGGCCGCGACCTGGCGGGCATCCACCCGGCCATGGACTACCTGTCCCGGTCGAACAAGCTCGTCGCGGGCCAGGACGTCCCGGACGCCATCGACGCGGCGGGCAAGCACGTCGTCGTCATCGGCGGCGGCGACACCGGCTCGGACTGCGTCGGCACCGCGCTGCGCCAGGGCGCCGCGTCCGTCACGACGCTCGCCATCGGCAAGCAGCCGCCGACCGAGCGCCCGGCGAACGCCCCGTGGCCGACCGACCCGGTGCTGTTCGAGGTCTCGTCCTCGCACGAGGAGGGCGGCCAGCGCGACTACCTGGCGTCGACCGTGGCGTTCCTGGGCGACGACGAGGGCCGCGTGACCCACCTGCGGCTCGCGACCACCGAGTACCTGCCCGACGGCCGCCGCGTCCCGGCGGCCGGCACCGAGCGGGACATCCCGGCGGACCTGATCCTCATCGCGATGGGCTTCACCGGCCCGGAGACCGAGGAGCTCGTCGGCCAGGCCGGCGTCGACCTGACGGCCCGCGGCACCGTGGCGCGGTCGGACGACTTCGCCACCAACGTGCCCGGCGTGTTCGTCGCCGGCGACGCGGGCCGCGGCCAGTCGCTCATCGTGTGGGCGATCGCCGAGGGCCGCGCCGCGGCCGCCGCGGTGGACACCTACCTGGGCGGCAGCACCGAGCTGCCCGCGCCGGTCACGGCGGGGACGGTGGCGCTCCGGGCCTGAGCCCGCGCCGCTCCGCTCCGCCAGGACGCCCGCCGGCCCCGCACCCGGGGCCGGCGGGCGTCGTGCGTGCGGGACGTCCGGCCCACCCGGTCGCCGGCCGCGGCGCCTAGCGTCACCGGGCATGGCCGACCCCAAGGGCTTCCTCACCCACCGCGCGCGCGAGACGCCGCCGAACCGCCCCGTCCCGGTGCGGCTGCTGGACTGGCGCGAGGTGCACGGCCACCGCGCCGGGCACCCGGACGACGTGGCCCGCGTGCAGCGGCAGGCGTCCCGGTGCATGGACTGCGGCGTGCCGTTCTGCCACCACGCCTGCCCGCTCGGGGCGCTCGCGCCCGAGTGGAACGACCTCGCCTGGCGCGGGCAGTGGGCCGACGCCGCCGAGCGGCTGCACGCGACGCACACGTTCCCGGAGATCACCGGGCGGGTCTGCCCGGCGCTCTGCGAGGCGTCCTGCGTCCTCGGCCTGCACGACGAGGCGGTGACGATCCGCGAGGTGGAGCTCGCGATCGCCGAGGAGGCGTTCGACCGCGGGCTCGTCGTGCCGCAGGTGCCGCAGCGGCTCACCGGGCAGACCGTGGCCGTCGTCGGCTCCGGCCCGGCGGGGCTGGCGGCCGCGCAGCAGCTCACCCGCGCCGGGCACACCGTCGTCGTGCACGAGCGCGCGGACGCGCCCGGCGGGCTGCTCCGGTACGGCATCCCGGAGTACAAGCTCGAGAAGCGCGTCCTGGACCGCCGGCTGGACCAGATGCGGGCGGAGGGCACCCGGTTCCGCTGCGGGGTCGACGTCGGCGTGGACGTCACGGGCGAGGAGCTGCGTGCGCGGTTCGACGCCGTGCTGGTCTGCGTCGGCTCGACCGTGCCGCGGGACCTGCCGGTGCCCGGCCGGGACCTGGCGGGCGTGCTCCCGGCGATGGAGTACCTGGTGCCGGCCAACCGGGCCGCGGCGGCGGGCGGGGAGCCCGTGCCGGGCCAGCCGCTCGCGACCGGGCTGGACGTCGTCGTGATCGGCGGCGGCGACACCGGGGCGGACTGCCTCGGGACGGCGCTGCGCCAGGGCGCCCGGTCGGTCACGCAGCTGGAGATCATGCCGGAGCCGCCGACCGCCCGGCGGGACGTCGACCCGTGGCCGGTGTGGCCGCTGCTGCTGCGCGTCTCCTCGGCGCACGAGGAGGGCGGCGAGCGCGCGTACGCGGTCACCACCGAGGAGGTCCTGGGCGACGCCGACGGCCGGGTGCGGGCGCTGCGGGTGCGCGACGTCCGCCTGGTGGACGGCCGGCCGGAGCCCGCGGGTCCCGACCGCGAGCTGCCCGCGCAGCTGGTGCTGCTCGCCCTCGGGTTCACCGGGCCGGAGCCGTCTCCGCTGCTCGCGCAGCTCGGGCTGGTGATCGGCGGGCGACGGACGGTGGAACGTCAGGAGAACTTCGGGACCGAGGTCCCAGGTGTCTACGTGGCCGGTGACGCAGGACGCGGGCAGTCGCTCGTCGTCTGGGCCGTGGCGGAGGGTCGGGCCGCCGCGGCGGCCGTAGACTCTGACCTGTCTGGCAGCACCGCCCTGCCTGCTCCGGTCACCGCGAGCACCGTGGCGATGCGTCCGTAGACCATCAACCGCGCACGTCCCGGCAGGCCCGGCCCACCAGGACGTTCGGTCCGAACCGTCTGTCACGAAAGGCCTAGGCTTTCCCCCATGCGTAGAGCGAAGATCGTCTGCACCATCGGCCCCGCCACGGAGTCCGCCGAGCAGATCCAGGCCCTTGTCGACGCCGGGATGGACGTGGCGCGGCTGAACCGCAGCCACGGCGACACCGAGGTGCACGAGCGCGTGTACAACAACGTGCGCGCCGCCGCGAAGGCCTCGGGCCGTTCCGTGGCCGTCCTGGTCGACCTCCAGGGCCCGAAGATCCGCCTCGGCCGGTTCGTCGAGGGCAAGCACTACCTCAACGAGGGTGACACCTTCACCATCACCACCGAGGACGTGCCGGGCACCAAGGAGCTCGTCTCCACCACCCACAAGGGCCTGGCCGGCGACGCCCGCGTGGGCGACCCGCTGCTGATCGACGACGGCCGCGTCCTCGTGCGCGTCACCGCCGTCGAGGGCCCGCGCGTCGTCACCCGCGTCGAGGTGGCCGGCCCGGTCTCCAACAACAAGGGCATCAACCTGCCCGGCGTGGCCGTCTCCGTGCCCGCCATGAGCGAGAAGGACGAGGAGGACCTGCGCTGGGCCCTCCGCGTCGGCGCCGACATCATCGCGCTGTCCTTCGTCCGCAACGCCGCCGACTACGACGACGTGCGCCGGATCATGGAGGAGGAGGGCCGGGTCGTCCCGGTCATCGCCAAGGTCGAGAAGCCGCAGGCCGTCGAGGCCCTGGCGGAGATCGTCGACGCGTTCGACGGCATCATGGTCGCCCGCGGCGACCTCGGCGTCGAGCTCCCGCTGGAGCAGGTGCCGCTGGTGCAGAAGCGCGCGGTCGAGCTCGCCCGCCGCAACGCCAAGCCGGTCATCGTCGCCACCCAGGTGCTCGAGTCGATGACCAACAACCCGCGCCCGACCCGCGCCGAGACCTCCGACTGCGCCAACGCGGTGCTCGACGGCGCCGACGCGGTCATGCTCTCCGGCGAGACCTCCGTGGGCGAGTACCCGATCGAGACCGTGCGCACCATGGCCCGGATCATCGAGGCGACCGAGGAGCTCGGCCGGGAGCGCATCGCCCCGCTCGGCTCGACCCCGCACACCCGCGGTGGCGCGATCACCCGCGCGGCGGCCGAGATCGGCGAGACCCTCGGCGTGAAGTACCTCGTGACCTTCACGCAGTCCGGCGACTCCGCGCGCCGCATGTCCCGCCTGCGCTCGTCCATCCCGCTGCTGGCGTTCACCCCGCAGACCTCGGTCCGCAACACCCTGTCGCTGAGCTGGGGCACGCAGACGTACGAGGTGCCGCAGGTCGAGCACACCGACGCGATGGTCCAGCAGGTCGAGTCCACCCTGCGCGCGCAGGGCCTCGCCGAGGTGGGCGACTACGTCGTCGTCGTGGCCGGTACGCCGGTCGGCGTCGTCGGGTCGACCAACTCGATCATCGTGCACAAGATCGGCGACGACGCCTCGGGCCGCGTGGCCTGAGCCGTCCCGCTCACGCGTGAGGGGCCCCGCAGCGCACGCGCGCCGCGGGGCCCCTCGCGCGTGCGGCGCGGTGCCGCGCCGCGCCGCGCCGCCGAGTCTCCGTTCCCGGCCTCTGCCCGCGGGCGCAGCCGCAGGCGCGACGTGGAGACTCGGCGCTGCGGCGGTCGAGCGGGTCGGGTGGGGCGGCGTGGGACCGACGGCCCTGGTGCGGGGGTCCGGGACGGTGTTGCGTGGAGCGCATGACCTCCCACCGCGCCGTGCGCGCGCTCGCGATCGCGGCCACGGCGGCCGTCGGCTACTCCCTCGCCCGCGGGCGGGCGCTGCACTGGGGCGCGTCCCAGGTGGAGCGGTCGGTCGGGCTCCCGGGCGACGACCTGGTCCCCGACGCGGACCTGGTCGCGACCCGGGCGATCACGGTGCACGCCCCCGCGGAGCGGGTGTGGCCCTGGCTGGTGCAGCTGGGCCAGGGGCGCGGCGGCTTCTACAGCTACGACGCGCTGGAGGGCCTGCTCGGGCTCGGCATCACGAGCGCCGACCGGATCGAGCCGCGCTGGCAGGAGCTCGCGGTCGGCGACGAGGTGCGGCTGGCCCCGCAGGTCGGCCTGGCGGTGGCGGTGCTCGAGCCGCCCCGCGCGCTGGTGCTGCACGGCGCCGGCCCGTCGCTCCCGGATGAGGACGTGCCGCCGTTCGACTTCGCGTGGGCGTTCGTGCTGCGCCCGGGCCCGATGCCGGGCAGCTGCCGCCTGGTCGTGCGCGAGCGGTACGCGTACGCCGAGCCGTGGGCGCGCTGGATGGTCGAGGGCGTGTCCTGGGTGAGCCTGCTGATGACCGAGCGGATGCTGCGCGGCGTGCGGGACCGGGCCCAGGCCGCGTCGGACTGAGCGGGGGAGCCGCGCCGCCCGGCGCGCACGTGTCACCACCTCGGCCTACGGTCGTGACGACCGGGACGAGGGCCGCCCGCGCGGCGGCCGGCGAGGGGAGTGCGTGTGGACGGCGTGGCGGTGCTGCAGGACGGGTTCGGCCGGATCGGCGACCTGGTGCACGGGGTGCTGGACGGGCTGGGGGAGGACGAGCTGACCGCCCGGCTCGGCCCGGAGGCGAACACGATCGCCTGGCTCGTGTGGCACCTGGCCCGGGTCGAGGACGCGCAGGTGGCCGACGTCGCCGGCACGGAGCAGGTGTGGACCGCCGACGGCTTCGCCGAGCAGTTCGACCTGCCGTTCGACACGGACGCCACCGGCTACGGGCAGAGCCCGGAGGAGGTGGCGCAGGTGCGCGTCGAGGGCGCCCTCCTGCGCGCCTACGCGGACGCCACCCGCGCCGCGACCGACGCCTACCTCGGCCGGCTGTCCGAGGAGGACCTGGGCCGCGTGGTCGACGAGCGCTGGGACCCGCCGGTCACGGTCGGCGTGCGCCTGGTGAGCGTGCTGGGCGACGTGCTCGAGCACGCGGGGCAGGCGGCGTTCGTGAAGGGCGTCGTGACGTCGCGGTCCTGAGCGCCGCGCGCGGCGGGGCAGACTGACCCGGTGCGCGTCGAGCCCGTGAGCCCCGAGGTCCTGGTCGCGCGCCTGGTGGACCGGGTGGCCGACGGGCTGGCCGCCGCACGCGCCGTCGACGGCCCGGACCGGCGCTGGCGGGTGCTGCTGGACGGCGCGCCCCCGACGGGACCCGGGGCGCTGGCCGACGCGCTCGTCGAGCCGCTGCGCGCCCGGGGGCACGCCGCCGTCCGGGTCGCGGCCGGGGACTTCCTGCGCCCGGCGGGCGTGCGGTTCGAGCACGGCCGCGAGGACCCGGACGCCCTGCTCGACGACGCCCTGGACTCCGGCGCGCTGATCCGCGAGGTGCTCGACCCGCTCGGGCCGGGCGGGGACGGCACCTACCTCCCGGCGCTGTGGGACGCGGCGCGTGAGCGGTCGGCCCGCGCCACCCGGGTGCCGACCGCGCCCGGCACGGTGCTGCTGCTGGACGGCGGCCTGCTGCTCGGGCGGTGGCTGCCCGCGGACCTCACGGTGCACCTGGCGGTGCGGCCCGACACGCTCGCGCGGCGCACCCCGCCCGCCGAGGCGTGGCGGCTGCCCGCCGAGGAGCGGTACCGCGCCGAGGCCGACCCGGAGCGCGCCGCGGACGTGGTGGTGCGGGTGGACGACCCGCGGCGGCCGGGGTGGGTCGTGGAGGCCTGACCAGGTGCGCAGGTCGCCGGAGCCCGCGTGACCGGCGCGGAGCGGCGCCGCCGCAGCGCCGCCGCTCCGCGTCGGGGCTCAGCCCGCCTCGACCGCCGGCCGGACCGCGTGCGCGACGGCCCACTCCAGCGCCCGGTCCGCGACGGCCTCCCAGCCCGGCTCGGCGCAGGTCCAGTGCGACCGGCCCGGGATCTCGACGTACTCGGTGACCGCGGGGGACTTGCCGTACTTCTTCGCGTTCCCGCGGTTCACCGACGGCGGCATGATGTGGTCCTCCCCGCCGGCGAGGAACAGCAGCGGCGCGCGGTCCGCGTCGTAGTCGACCCAGGTCTCCTGGTGGCCCGGCTTGAAGTTGGCGATCAGCCCGTACGCCCACAGCCATGACCCGGGCGCCCCGATGGCGTACCGCTCCCAGGCGGCGTCCGAGTCCTCCCGGCTGAGCGTGTTCGCGAACGCGTAGTGGAACTGCTCGGGCGTGAACGACACCGCCTCGTGCCGGGTGGACGGGTGCGTGAACGTCGGCAGCAGCGCGCGGAGCTGGGACGGCGGCGTGACGTAGACGTTCTCGGTCGGCGCGGAGTCGATCACCACCGCCGCCGCCCCGAGGCCCCGGGCGAGCAGCAGCTGCGTGAGCGTCCCGCCGAAGGAGTGCCCGATGATGATCGGCGGGGCGTCGAGGCCCTCGATGATCCCGGCGAGGTGGTCGACGACGTCGGGCACGGTCAGCGCGGCGATGACGGACGGGTCGGCGCGCAGCGCCTCGACCTCGACCTCGAAGCCCGGGTACGCGGGCGCGAGCACGCGGTAGCCCTTCGCCTCGTAGTAGGGGACCCAGTGCTCCCACGAGCGGGGGGTCATCCAGAGGCCGTGCACCAGGACGATCGTGTCCGGGGCGCCGGCGGGCAGCGGTGCGGTCATGAGGTGCTCCCAGGGTGGTGGGGTGGTGGGACGGGACGGTGCGCAGACCCGGGGGCCTGCGTGATGTGGGTCGCGGTCTCGCACGGTGGCACCAGGGGGACCGGGCGCGCGGCCGGACCGGACGGGTCCGGGCCGCGGCGGGGCTCCCCGGCCGCATCATGGCGTGGTTCGGGTGCGCCGCGGAAGCCCACGGGTCCGCCGAGACGGCGACTCTCGGCTGCGCGGAGGGCGGTGCGCGCAGCCGAGAGCTGCCGTCTCGGCGGCGTCCGGGGCCGCGGAGGAGGATGCTAGAGGGCAGGGCGACCAGCCCGGGCGCGAGGAGGCGGACGATGAACGCGGCGACGGTGCGGCGGCAGGACCACGGCGGGGGCGATGCCCCGAGCACCCCCGAGTACGACGCGTTCGGGCCCTGGGTGGACCCGGTGCGCACCGCCGAGGAGGTCCCGCCGCTGTACCGGGACCACCCGGTGGACCTCGCGGGCAGCCGGCTGGTGCTCAAGGTGCCGCGCGACATCGCCCGCCGGGACGCGACCCCGGACATGGACCTGTACGACCACCTCCTCGTGCTCGGAGCGGACCGGTTCACCGCGCTGAGCCGGCGGACCGGCGGCGACCCCGCGTCGCGCGGGCGCGGGGCGGCGCGGACGGCGGGCGGCCGCGGGTACGACGTGGTCGAGGTGCCGTACGACCAGGTCGCCGCGGTCGGGACGAGCATCGACCTGCTCGACGGGCGGCTCACGGTGCACGCGCTCTCCGGCCCGTCGGTCGCGGTGCGGTTCAGCGGGTCCTCGGCCGACGTGGTCGAGGGGTTCGTCGACACGCTGCGCACGCTCGCCTGGCCCGTGCCGACGTCCGGCGACCCGGCCCCGCGGGACCCCACGGCGGGCGCGCCCGGGCTCGGGCGGCTCGACCGCCGCGCGCTCGGCGAGAAGGAGATCGGCCTGGTGTCGGCGTACCGCGAGGTCGCGGACCGCGAGCCCGGGCTGCGGGCGCTCGCGGCGCACCCCCGGCGGACCGTGCTGCCGCTGCGCGGCGGGGTGTCCCGGGCCGTGCACCTGCTGCACCCGATGACGGTGCAGGCGGCCGTCGTCGCGTCTGACGGCCGCGAGCTGCAGGTGTTCGGCCGGCGGGCGTGGCTCGCGCGCGGCCGCACGCCGGTGCACTCCGAGTCCCGGGTGGTGCTGCCGCTCGACCGGCTCACCGAGGTGCGCGCCGTGCCGCACCCGGCGTACGCGGGCGTCGTGGTCGTGACCCTGCGGTCCGGCGACGCGGCGCTCGACCTGCCGGTCCCGGCCGGCTCGGACGCCGAGCGGGTGCTGGCGGGCCTGCTCCGCTGACCCGGGGGGGGGGGGGGGGGGGGGGGGGGGGGGGGGGGGGGGGGGGGGGGGGGGGGGGG
>NZ_JBYTEP010000017.1:0-35457 GCF_058792015.1 Cellulomonas sp. EB106-03-03-XG116 | reverse complement strand
TCCCCCCCCCCCCCCCCCCCCCCCCCCCCCCCCCCCCCCCCCCCCCCCCGGGTCCGGACTCACGCCGCGAGGGCACGCGCCTTCAGGCGGCCGAACTCCTCGGTGTCGATGACGCCCTGGTCCAGCAGGGCCTTGGCGTCGGCGATCTCGTCGGCCGGCGACCTGCCGGCCGTCTGGCGGATGTACGAGTCCGTCTGCTGGCGCGCGCTCGCGATCGCCGCCGCGTGCCGCTCCGCCATGCCCCGCCCGCGGGCGATGACGTAGACGAGCATGGACAGCCACGGCACCACGACCAGAGCGACGATCCAGAGCGCCTTCCACCAGCCGCTCAGGTCGCGGTCCCGGAACAGGTCGCCGCAGATCTGCCACAGCAGCACGAGGTAGGCGACGAAGAGGAACCACCAGATCATCAGCCAGAACCAGTCCCAGAAGTCGTTCACGGTCCCACCCCTCGCTCGAGCCGCGGCCGACCGCGTCCGTGACCGGCCCGGTGACCACGGTGCCGGGCCGCGACCTGCGGCGTCACACCCGTCAGGGGTGAGCCGGGGCCCGACTACCCGCGCCGGGTGAGGCCCGCCCGTCGGCGCCGCGGCGACCGTGGTCGAGGGGGCGTCGCCGGGCGCCCACGCGGCGACGGGCGGGGACATGACGACGACCGAGGTGCCGGCGCGGGAGTGGCACGGCGCGACCGTGGCGGAGACGTGCGCGGCGTTCGGGGTGGACCCGGCGCGCGGGCTGACGGCGGACCAGGCGGCCGAGCGGTTGCGGGAGCACGGGCCGAACGCGCTGGCGGAGGAGAAGCCCGAGCCGAAGTGGCGCGCCTTCGCCCGGCAGTACGCCGACCTCATGCAGCTGGTCCTGGTCGGCGCCGCGGTGGTGAGCATGGTCGCGCTGCGCGACCTCGGCACTGGGCTGGTGATCCTCGCGCTGACCGTGGTCAACGCCCTGATGGGTCTGCACCAGGAGGGCAAGGCCGCCGAGAGCGTGGCGGCCCTGCGCACGATGCTCGTGATGACGGCCCGGGTGCTGCGGGACGGCCAGGTGCTGCAGGTGCCGGCCGAGCAGCTCGTGCCGGGCGACGTCGTCCGGTTCGAGGCGGGGGACAAGGTGCCCGCCGACGGGCGGCTCGTCGTCGCCGCGTCGCTCGAGATCGAGGAGGCAGGCCTGACCGGCGAGAGCACCCCGGTCCCGAAGTCGGTCGACCCGGTGACCGGCGACGCCGTCCCGCTCGGCGACCGCGTCGACATGGCGTACATGAACGCCCAGGTCACCCGCGGCCGCGGCGAGATGGTGGTGACGGCGACCGGCATGGCCACCGAGGTCGGCCGGATCTCCGGGATGCTCAGCGCGGTCGAGACCGACGAGACGCCGCTGACCCGCCAGCTCAACCGGCTCACGGTGATCATCACGCTGATGGCCGCCGTCGCGCTGGTGCTCGTGATCGTGCTCGGCCTGGCGCGCGGCGAGGACTTCGACACCCTGTTCCTGGTCGGCATCAGCCTGGCGGTCGCGGCGATCCCCACCGGGCTGCCCGCCGTCGTCACCATGCTGCTGTCGCTCGGCACCCGGGAGCTCGCCGGCGCCGGGGCGATCGTGAAGCGGCTGCGCTCGGTCGAGACGCTGGGGGCGACCTCGGCGATCTGCTCGGACAAGACCGGCACGCTGACGCTCAACCAGATGACGGCGCGCCGCCTGGTGCTCGCGGGCCGGCGGTTCGGCGTGGACGGCGAGGGGTACGCGACCACCGGGCGGATCCTCGCGACCGGTGGCGGCCCCGAGGTCCGGCTGGAGCCGTTCCTGCTGCCGATGGCGCTCGCCAGCGACGCGACCGTCCGCGACGGGGACCTGGTCGGCGACCCCACGGAGGGCGCGCTGGTCGTGCTGGCCGCCAAGGGCGGGCTGGACGTCGAGGAGACCCGGCGGGCCTGTCCCCGGGTCGCCGAGGTGCCGTTCGACGCGGCGTACAAGCTGATGGCGACGTTCCACGACGTCGAGGTCGACGGGGTGGCGGCGGTGCGCTGCTACGTCAAGGGCGCCCCCGACGTGCTGCTGGCGCGGGCGACGCACTACCGGGACGCCGACGGCAGCACCCGGCCGATCGGCGACCTGCGGGAGCGGGTCGAGGCGGAGAACGACGCACTCGCCGGCGAGGGGATGCGGGTGCTCGCGCTGGCGCAGAAGGACGTCGGGCAGGCCGACCTCGCGGGGGAGCTGCTCGACCTGGTCGACGGGCTCGAGCTGCTCGCGCTGGTCGGGATCGTCGACCCGCCGCGCAAGGAGGCCCGGGACGCGATCGCGGCGTGCAAGGACGCCGGCATCCGGGTCCGGATGATCACCGGCGACCACGTCACCACCGCGGCCGCGATCGCCGGGCAGCTCGGCATCGAGGGCCGGGCGCTCACCGGGGCCGAGTTCGCCGCCATGCCGGACGAGCGGCTCGAGGCCGAGGTCGACAGCATCGGCGTCGTCGCGCGGGTCGCCCCGCAGGACAAGGTCCGGCTGGTCGACGTGCTCAAGCGGCGCGGCCAGGTGGTCGCGATGACCGGCGACGGCGTGAACGACGCGCCCGCGCTCACCCGCGCGGACATCGGCGTGGCCATGGGGATCACCGGCACCGAGGTGACCAAGGACGCCGCCGAGATGATCCTGACCGACGACAACTTCGCGACCATCGTCACCGCGGTGGAGCGCGGCCGCGGGCTGTACGACAACCTCATGCGGTACATCCGGTTCCAGATGGTGGTGCTGGTCGGGTTCATCCTCACGTTCGTCGGCGCCGGGATCTTCACGGTGGCGGCCGGCGTGCCGCTGTCCCCGCTGCAGATCCTGTGGATCAACTTCGCGATCGACGTGGTGCTCGCGATCGGCCTCGGCTTCGACGCGCCGGCCTCCGACCTGATGCGCCGGCGCCCGCGCGCCGCGGACGCGCCGGTTCTGGGGCGAGCGCTCGGGGCCCGGCTCGCCGTCGACGGGGTGCTCGTCGCCGTGGCCGTGCTGCTGGTCGTCGCCTGGGCCGAGCCGCGGTACGGGCTGCTCGTCGCCACCACGATGGGGCTGACCGCGATGTCGCTCGTGCACGTGGTGGTCGCGGCGGAGTGGCGGGACCGGTTCCGCAGCGTGCTGCGCGCCGAGACGGTGGCGAACGCGCGGTTCGTCACGCTGGTGCTCGTGGTCCTCGGGCTCACGGTCCTGGTGACCTCGATCCCGCTGCTGCAGCGGCTGTTCGGCACCACGAACCTCACGCCGCAGCAGTGGGGCGTCTGCCTGCTCGCGGTGCTGGGCTACCTGGTCGTGGCCGAGGTGCTGCGCTGGGGCGCGCGGCTGGCGGCGCACCGGGGCGGGGCGCAGGCCCCGACGGGGGCCGCGACGCCGGCACCGGCGGGCGCCCGGAGCCGGTGACCGCCCCGGCCGAGGCGCTCGGCCGCACGGAGCGCCGGCTGGCGGTGCTGCTCGCGCTCGCGATGTTCGTGCTCGTCGTGGACACCTCGCTCATGAACGTGTCGATCTCCGCGGTGGTGCGCGACCTCGACACGACGGTGAGCGGCGTGCAGTCCGCGATCGCGCTCGAGGCGCTCGTGTCCGCGGCGTTCATCCTGGTCGGCAGCAAGGTCGGCGACCTGATCGGGCGGAAGCGGGCGTACGTGCTCGGGCTGCTGGGCTACGCCGTCGGGGCGGCCGCGATGACCTTCGCGCAGAGCCTGACGGCGGTGATCGTGCTGTGGGCCGTCGTCGGCGGGCTCGGCGCGTCGCTGCTGCTGCCCGCGATGCAGTCGCTGGTGCACGGCAACTTCGCCGGCACCGCCCAGAAGAAGGTCTACGCCCTGGTCGGCGCCGCCGCCTCGATCGCCGCGGCCGTGGGGCCGCTGCTCGGCGGGTTCATCACCACGTACCTGTCCTGGCGGGTCGCCTTCGGGCTCGAGCTGGTGGTGATCGTCCTGGTGCTGTCCGGCATCCGGCTGGTCCGGGACGTCCCGTACACCGGGTCGCGCGAGGTCGACGTGGTCGGGGCGCTGCTGTCCGCCGCCGGGATGGGCGGCCTCGTGCTCGGGGTCCTCGCCTGGCAGGAGGGTGCCGAGTCCGTCGGCCTGCTGCTCGCGGTCGGGGTGCTGGCGCTCGCGGGCCTCGCACGGTGGCTGGTCCGGCGGTCCCGGGGCGGCCGGGCGGTGCTGATCGACCCGGGCCTGTTCCGCGCCCCGCGGTTCCGGATCGGCGTCTCCCAGCAGCTGCTGCAGCAGGTGGCGCTCGGCGGGGCGATGATCGCGCTGCCGATCTTCCTGCAGATGGTCCTCGAGTACGACGCCATGGCGGCCGGGCTCTCGCTCGCGCCGCTGTCGCTGAGCATGTTCGTCGTCGCGCTGACCATGAGCCGGCGGGCGGGACGGTGGCCGGCGCACCGGGTGGTGCTGGGCGGGTTCCTGCTGCTGGTGGCGGGCGTCGCCGCGCTCCTGCCGGTCGTGCCGCGTGCCGGGTCGGGGTGGGCGCTCGCGGCGCCGCTGGTCGTCGCGGGGTGCGGTCTGGGGCTGCTCGTCTCGCAGCTCAACGACTACACGCTGTCGCCGGTGTCCGAGGAGCGGGTCAGCGAGGCGGCGGGCGTGAACTCGGCGGGCGGGTCGTTCGGGCTGTCCTTCGGGCTAGCGCTCGCGGGCGCGGTGCTGCTCGCGACGCTGTCGGCCGGGTTCACCGCCCAGGCGCGCGCCAGCGACGTGCTGGCGCCCGCGGACCAGGAGCGGGTGGCGGCGGCGCTCGACGAGGACGCCGAGCTGATGAGCACCTCGCAGCTGGAGGCGCTGCTCGCGGACGAGCCCCCGGCGGCCGCGGCCGAGGTGGTGCGGATCAACGAGGAGGTGCGCCCGCGCGCCCTCCAGGCCGCGCTGCTGGTGCCGCTGGTGGCCGGCGCCCTGGGCGCGGCCAACGCGCTCCGCATGCGCCGCGCGGCCGCCGCACCGCCCCCCGCTGCCTGACCTCCCCGCCCGCGTGCCCCCGGCCCACCGCCCGCGCTCGCGCCGCCCGCGCCCGCTCCGCCCCTACCCGCTCCGCCCCCACCCCCCGCGCGCGTCCCCGCCGAGATGGCAACTCTCGGCTGCGTCGGCGGGCCTCGCGACAGCCGAGAGCTGCCATCTCGCGCGACGGGGCGCCTGGGCGAACGACGACGGACCCACCCGCGCCGGTGTCGGTGCGGGTGGGTCCGTCGGCGGTGCGGTCAGCTCGCCAGGATGCGCGCCTTCTGGTCGGCGAACTCCTCCGCCGTCAGCACGCCCTCGTCCCGCAGCCGGGCCAGGTCGCGCAGCTGCGCGATCCGCGCGTCCGCGGCGTCCTGCGCCGGCGAGCCCGCGGGCACCGCCGGGTAGGGCGGCTCCTGGCTGTACCCCGGCGGGCCGTAGCCGGCCGGGACGGTGGCGCCGTACTGGGCCTGGGCCGCGCGCGCGTCCTGCTCGGCCCACCGGCCCTGCTGGCGCCGCTGCACCCGCCCCGACACCGCGCTCGCGGTCCCGGCGATCACGGCCGTCCTGGCCACCCCTCGCAGCAGTCCGGGCATGGTCCCCTCCTCGTCGTCGTGTCCTCGTGTCCTCGTGTCCTCGTGTCCCGCGCTCCGACCGCCGGGCGTGCCGGCGCGCCGGCTCACACCTCCGTGGCGTCCAGCGCCGCGAGCAGCGCCTGCACCGGCACCCGGCCGCTGGCGACGAGCTGGCCGCCCCCGCGCCGCAGGGCCGAGGCGAACGGCGCCGCCCACGCGTTCTCGTAGACCAGCACCCCTGCCGCGGCCCCGGGCGCGAGCGCCGCGGCGGCCTCGGCCAGGTCGTCGTCGCCGAGCAGCCCCGAGGACGCGCCCTCGAGCACGGTGACGTCGAAGTCGCCGGTCGCGTCGAGCTCGCGCAGGTCGATGCCCGTGACGGTGCCGTCGTCGGCCTTGGCGACGAACGCCAGGTCGAGGACGCGGACGACGCCGCGGTCGACCAGGTCCATCAGCAGGGGGAACGCCTCGCCGTCCAGGCGGTTCTCCGGGAACTCGACGACCAGGTAGTCCACCGGGCCCATGTCCTCGATCGCGGTCTCCACGACTGCCTCCTGCGCTCCGCGGCGCCCGGGACCTCCGGGCGGGGCCGCCCCCGCGAACCCGGTGCCTACGCTCGTCGGGGCGGTCCGGGCGGGCATCACCCGCCGCGGGTGGACGCCCGGAAACCGCCTTCGCACCGGCGACCCGGGGGTATACGTTCCGACCATGGGCTCCTCGGGGAGGGGCACCGGACGAGAGCTGCGCGAGCCGCCGGGCAGGGTGACCGGGAGACTCGCCGTCCGGACGCCGGAGCAGCGCACCCTGCGACCGTCGGCTGCGCGCACCGTGCGGCGCCCCGCCGTGGACAAGCTGCTCGACGGGGACGGCGACGGCCGGCTGACCGTCGTGGCGGCCGGCGCCGGGTGGGGCAAGACGACCGCGGTGGCGACGTGGGCCGCAGCGCGTCCCGGGCCGGTGGCGTGGCTGTCGCTCGAGCCCCGGGACACCGTGCCGCAGGCGCTCGCCAGCCGGGTGCTGGAGGCGCTGCGGACCAGCGGTGCGGTGCCGGCGGACCACCCGCTCGCCCGGCTGCAGGTGCCGCCGACGAGCACGCCGGCCTTCGTCGCGCGGTGGATGCGCGGGCTGGAGAGCCTGCCCGCCGAGTCGACGCTGGTCGTCGACGACCTGGACGTGGTGCGGCACCACACCGTGGTGCAGACGGTCCGGGACCTGCTCGCCGCCGACGTGCCGCTGCGCCTGCTGGTCCTCAGCCGGTCGGAGCCGCCGATCGGGCGGCGCGGCGCCACGGTGCTCGAGGCGGAGGACCTCGCGTTCACGGTCGCGGACGTGCGGGCGCTCGGGGAGGTGGAGGGCGTCGACGTGACGGCGGAGCAGGCGCGGCTGGTGCTCGAGCGCACCCAGGGCTGGCCGACCGGCGTCCGGATCGCGCTCGGCCGCCTCGCCCGGCTGCAGGGGGCCGGCGAGCCCGTCGCCGAGGAGGACGTCGAGGACGCGCTGGCCGACGACCGCGCGGTCGCGGACTACCTCGTCGACGAGGTGGTGGACCGCCAGCCCGGCGCGGTGCGGTCCTTCCTGCTGCGGTCGAGCGTCGTGCCGACCTTCAGCCCGGAGCTCGCCCGGGCCCTCAGCCCCGGCGCGCCGGCGGGCCGGCTGCACGACGCCCTGGCCGCCGCGCACGACTTCGTGGGGCCGGTCGCGCCCGCGGGCGCGGCGCTCCGGTACCACCCGCTGCTCCGGGAGATCCTGCACACCACGCTGCGGGTCCGGGACCCCGAGGGGCACCAGGACGCGCACGCCTGCGCCGCCCGGTGGCTGCTGCGGCACGGCGACCCGGTGGCGGCGCTCGACCACGCCACCGAGGCGGAGGACGGCGAGCTGGTCGGGCGCGTCGTCGCCGAGGCCGCGGCGCCGCTGCTGGTCACGCCGAACCGGGAGGCCGTGCGCCAGGCGCTGCTGCGGCTGCCGTACGACGAGGCGCCGCCGGCCGCCTGGTCCGAGCTGTGCGCCGGCTCGCTCGCCCTGGTCGACCGGGCCTACCCGGCGTGCCGGGCCCACGTGGCACGGATCCGGGCGCTCGCGCAGCACGACGCCGCGCACGCGGGCCGGCCGCCGGTCGCCGCCCGGGTGCTGGCCGACCTGCTGGACGCCGCCGCCGCGCGGGGCACCGGCGACGTGGCGGGGCAGGGGAGCGGCGCCGTCGCCGCGGCCCGGGCGCTCGCGGAGGTGCCCTGGCCGTTCCCGGCGTACCTGCCCTACCTGCGCGCGGCGCACGACCTGCGCGGCGGGTCGCTGCTCTGGCAGGGCGACGCCGTCGGCGCCCACCGGGAGCTGGCGGCGTCGGTCGCGGAGGACCCGGACGCCGTCGACCTGACGTCGCTGAGCGCGCGCGCCGCCCTGTCGCTGGCGCTCGCGGTGCTGGGCCGGCTGGACGCGGCCGAGCGGGCCGCCCGCGAGGCGGTCGACGTCGCGGTGGGGTCCGGGTGGACCGGGTACGCGCACGTCCGGCCCGCCTACGCCGCCCTCGCGTGGGTGGCGCTGCTCCGGGCCCGCTGGGGCGACGCCGACCGGGCGGTCGCGTACGGGCTCGCCGCGACCGACGCCGGCGACGACCCGTGGAGCGTCGCGGCCCTGCACGCGGTGCAGGCGCTCGCGGCCCTGGCCCGCGGGCGGGTGCGGGCCGCGGCGCACGCGCTCGCGGCCGAGCGGCCCGCCGGACCCGTCCCGGCGCTGGTCGCCGGGCTCCGGCTGCGCGCCGCCGCGGAGCTCGCGGCGCTCACCGGCTCCGACGCCGCCGTCGCCCCGGCGGACCCCCGGATCGCCTCCCCGCTCGACGCGCTGGTCGCGGCGCGCCGCGCCCGCGCCCAGGGCGACGTCCCGGCCGCCCTGCGGCACGCGCGGGTCGCGGCCGGGTGGGCGGCGGACACGGGGCAGGTGCTCACCCAGACCGAGGCGTGCCTGCTGCTCGCCGACCTCGCGGAGGAGCGCGGCGCCCCCCGCCTGGCGGACGACCTCGCGCGGCGGGCGCTCGCGGTCGCGGGCACGGAGCGCGTCGTGCTCCCGTTCGTCGTCCCGCGGGCCGCGGGCGGTCCCGCCCTCGCGCGGGTGCTCCCCGAGCGGTCCGACGCCCTGGCGGTGGCCCTCGTCGAGCACCTCGGCGCGCCCGAGCCGGCGCCGGAGCCCGAGCCGCTGCCCGTCCCGCTGACGGACCGCGAGCTCAGCGTGCTCGCCGCGCTGCCGAGCATGGCGAGCAACACCGAGATCGCCGAGGAGCTGTTCGTCTCGGTGAACACCGTCAAGGCGCACCTGAAGTCGCTGTACCGGAAGCTCGACGTGCAGACCCGGCGGGCGGCGGTGGCGCGCGGGCGGTCGCTGGGCCTGCTGAGCTGACCGGGCCCGCGGAGCGCCGGGGCCTCAGTGGTGCAGCGCGTACTTCAGCGCCACCATCGCGACGCCCAGCAGCCCGATGCCCACCGAGTTGGCCACGCGCGCGAACCCCCGGACACCACCGGACGTGGCCATCCGCCAGCCGACGCCGACGAGCAGCGCCGTGTTCACCAGCAGCGCGACCCGCACCCCGGTGCCGGTCGGCACGTCCACCAGCGCCTCCGCCAGCAGCACCGCGACCGGCACCAGGCACGCCGCGACCAGCGGGAGGCCGTCCGTGACGACCTCCCGCCGCTCCTCGCCGTGCAGGCTGCGCCCGAGCAGGGTCCGCGTCGCGGTCCAGTGCGCGTAGCTCTCCGCCGCCCAGTACACGAGGAGCGTCCCCAGCAGGGCGAGCGCGAGCCGCGCCAGCCCGATCGAGTCCGGGGCGGCCGCCAGCACCGACCCGGTCACGACCAGGCCGTACAGGTGCCCCGCCCGGCGCCGGACCAGCCGGGGCCGGGTCAGCGCCTCGGTGCCGGCCACGGCGGGCCGCTCAGCCGAACGTCTCGAGCAGCAGGCTCTTCTCGGCCTCGGTCAGGTTCGTCGCGACGAGCCGGGAGCCCAGGCCGTGGAACCGCTCGCCGAGCCGGTCGAGGTCGCCGTCCTGCGTGACGGCCAGCAGCACGGAGGTGCCCTCGGTGGTCTCGTCCCGGAGCTTGATCAGGTCCTGCTCGTCGATGCCGACGCCCTCGACGGACTTGGCCAGGGCGCCGATGCCCGCGCCAGCCGCGGCGCCGAGCAGCGGCACGAAGAACAGACCGCCGACCAGCAGGCCCCACAGCGCGCCCCAGCCCGCCGCGTGCTTGCCGCCCTCGTGGTGGTGGTGCAGCTCGGGGCGCTTCTCGCCCTCGGGCCAGGACACCACCGCCGAGTCCACGACGGTGACGATCCCCTCGCCCTGGGCGTCGCGCAGAGCGCCCCGCGCGCGCTCGGCGCCCTCGGGGGTGTCGAACTTCCAGGCCGTGAACGTCGTCATCGCTCGTCCTCCTCGTGCGGCGGCGTGCGCGCGCCGGTCCGGGTCCGGGCACGGCGTGCCCGCACTGCACTGTCCCCCGGGCGGCGCGGCGCCCGGCTCACCCGGGCGGGGTGAGAGTCCCGGCCGGTGCCCCGTCCGCCCAGGCCAGCACGCGCAGCGCCCGGAGCGTGATCCAGCGGCTCGGCTCGCCGACCCGGTCCTCCATCGCGACGTGCACCGCGCCCGGGTGCACCCGGTCGAGCGCCCACCGCCCGTCCGCCCGCCGTCGGGACCGCACGTGCGCGACCGCCTCGGCCGTCCGCGGGTCCGGCGGGGCGCCGGTGGCGCGCAGGTGGTCGAGCGCCCGGAGCACGTCGTAGTGCCAGTAGAACGGGAACGCCAGGTCGAGGTAGGCCGGGTCGACGACCTCGCCGGTGCTGAGCCGGCGGAGCAGACCGCGTGCCAGCAGGTACTCCTCGCCGCGGAGCCGGGCCGCGCGCGCCGCGGCGACCCGGGCGGCGTCGGGGTCCGCCGCCGCGCGCTCGTACGCCAGCAGCCCCTCCAGCACGCACGCCGTCGTGTCGAACGACGACCGCACCGAGCCGTTCTCGGCCTCGCAGTTCCATCCGCCGTCGCCGAGCTGCTCCCCGAGCAGCCGGTCGACCACGCCGGAGACGTCGGCCCCGAACAGCGCCCCGGTCTCGACCGTGCGGCCGTTGATGCACGGCTCGACCTCGCCGTCGAAGAACCGCTGGCCGGCGTGCTCCCACCGCGCGTTCCGGTCCACCAGCGCGACCGCCTCCCGGGCCTCGGGCGACGTCGGGTCGAGCCCGAGCAGCCCGAGGGTCTGCAGCGTGTGCATCGTGGCGGTCCACGGCTGCCCGGGCCCCTCCCCGCGGTACCCCGCGGGGAAGCACGCGCCGCCGGCCCACAGCCCGTCGGCGTCGCGGGCGGCGCGCAGCCGGGCGCCCCAGCCCTCCCGGGCCACCCGGGCACGCTCGGCGGCGACCGCGCCCGGCGGTGCGCCGGTCAGGTCGCGCATCGCCTGCCAGCGGATGGCCGGGTCGCCGTCGAGCAGCCACGCCAGGACGTCCATGCGATCAGGCTAGGCCCGGGGTCCGACGCCCGGACCCGCGGTCCGGGCGCGGGCGGGGTCCGGCGCCGGCGCGCCGAGCCGGAGGAACGCCCCGAGCTCGGCGAGCTGCGTCGGCGCGGCCGGCAGGTAGTCGGTCAACCGCGGCGACCGCACGAGCACGGCCGCCCACTTCCCCCGGGACAGCGCGACGTTGAGCCGGTTGCGGGACAGCAGGAACTCCATCCCGCGCGGCACGTCCTCGGGCGTCGACGCCGCGAGCGACACGAGCACGACCGGGGCCTCCTGCCCCTGGAACCGGTCGACCGTCCCCACCCGCACGCCGCCGAGCCCCGCCGCCGCGAGGGCCCGCGTGAGGGTCCACACCTGGGCGTTGTACGCGGCGACGACCAGGACGTCCTCCGGGGTCAGCGGTCGCACGGCCCCGTCCTCGGTCCAGGCGCGCCCGACCACCCCGCGGACCTCCGCGACGACCTGCGCGGCCTCCTCGACGCTCGACACCGCGTTGCCGTCGTGGTCGACCAGCACCGTGCGCACGCCCGCGGGCACGCCGTCGAGGTGCCGGGCCGCCGCGACGGGCACCGCGTGCAGCCGCCCGTCGTAGGCGAGCTCCGACACCGGCGCGCACAGGTCCGGGTGCATCCGCCAGGTGGCGTCGAGGAAGTAGCCGAGCTCCGGGGGGAGCGTGTCGTGCCCGTCGGTCAGCCAGCCCAGCGCCGAGGTGTCGACCGGCTCCGGGTGGTGGCCCTGGGACACCTGCGGCAGCTGCTGCGGGTCGCCGAGCAGCAGCAGGTTCCGCGCGCCGGCGGAGGCGGCGAACGTGTTCGCGAGCGAGAACTGGCCCGCCTCGTCGACGACGAGCAGGTCGAACCCGCCCGCGGGCACGCGGTCGGGGTGCGTGACGTCCCACAGGGTGCCGCCGAGGACGAACCCGCCGCGCTGCGCGGCGAGGAACCGGCCGAACGCGCCCGAGCCGGTCAGGGCCGTCCACGCCGGGGCCGTCGTCGCGCCCGGGCGGGGCTTCTTGCCCACCGCGGCCGGGTCGACGCCCGCCTCGACGACCTTTGCCAGCAGGTTCTCCACCACCGCGTGCGACTGCGCGACGACACCGACCCGCCAGCCGTCGGCGACCAGCGCGGCGATCACGTGCGACCCGGTGTAGGTCTTCCCGGTCCCGGGCGGGCCCTGCACGGCCAGGTAGGAGCCGTCGAGGTCGCGCAGGGCGGCGGTGATCGCGCCGACCGTGCCGCCCGGCGCCGCGGCGGGGTCGGGCAGCGGCCGCCCCGAGCGGGTGCGCGGGGGGAGGCGGCGCGCGAGGTCGAGGGCCGCCTGGTGGGGGACGGCCGGCAGACCGTCGGCGACCCGCTCCGCCAGGCCCCGCAGGGCCGCGGCGATCGTCCCGGTCGGCGGGGGCGGCGTGGGACCGAGGCCCATCGGCAGCCGGTCGTGCGGCGCCCACGCGGCCTGCAGCCGCTCGGACACCAGGAGCTCGTCGCGGGCGCCGGGCCCGTCGCCCGCGGAGGTCACGTCGAGGACGGTGAAGCCCGGGGCGTACCCGCGGGTGGCGTGCCGCGGGACCTGCGCGTGCTCGGGCGCGGGGGCGTCGAACAGGCCGAAGCAGGTCGCGCCGGCGCGCAGCTCGCTGCCGGGCTCCAGCCGCCCCGTCAGCCGCAGGACGCGCTGCCGGGTGCGGGCGCGCGGCGGGGTGTGCCAGTCCGTGACGACCTCCGCCCGGTCCGCGACGAACGTCGACCGCGGGTCGGTCCAGTCGGCGGGGTCGGCGGACAGCCGGTCGAAGTGCGCCCACCAGAACGGCTTCTGCTCGCGCCAGTGGTAGCCGAGGGCGGCGCCGAGCAGGGCGACGGCCTGCTGGTCCGGGGTGCGGCGGCCGGCGTCGGCGGGGTCGCGGTGCGCCGGGTCGTCCGCGTGGGCGGCCAGCGCCGCGACGAGCGCGTCGTGCTCCGGGGCGTCGTCCGCCGCACCCGCGCCGTCCCCGCCCGTCGCCCCCGCGCCGTCGCCCGGGTCCGTCGGCACGTGCGGTCGCGGGCGCACCCCCGCCTCGGCGCCCTTCCCGAGCAGCCAGTCCCGCAACCGGCGGGTCGAGTCGCAGTCGTACGCGTTGTACTCGGCGATCGCCGCCAGCGCCGCCCGCCACCCGGCGTCGTCGCCCGCGTCCCGCAGCGCGCACGCCCGCGCGTACTGGTCGATCGAGTCTCCCGCTGTCGTGACGTCGCCCGTCCGCCGCCCCGGCATGTAGAGCGGCTCGAGCTGCTTCAGCGAGGCCGAGCGCTGGCCCGTGCGCAGCGACCCGCGCACCGTCGCGTACAGGTCGACGAGCACCCCGGCGCGCAGCAGCTCGTCGACCTCCGCCTCGCCGACGCCGTGCCGCGCGGCGAGCCGGAGCAGCGCGGTCTTCTCGTACGGGGCGTAGTGGTAGACGTGCATCCCGGGGTGGGCGGCCCGGCGCTCGCGGACGTAGGCGAGGAAGTCGGCGAGCGCCTGCTTCTCCTGCGCCCGGTCGTGCGCCCAGAACGCCCGGAACGGCGCGGCGGCAGCGGGGGAGGCGGGCGCCTCGACGAGCCCGAACAGGTACTCCAGGCCCCAGACGGCGGGCTCCCCGTCGGCGCCGACCTCCCCGGCCGAGTACAGCGGGTCGCCCTCGAAGTCGAAGAACACGTCGCCCGGGTCGGGGGCGGGCAGCGCCGCGATCGGCGCCGTGTCGACCACGTCGACCAGCACCGAGCCGTCCCCGTGGTCCTGCCGCGACTGGAGCGCCGCCTGCGCCCGCAGCGTCGCGAGCGCCTCCGCGCCGACCCCGTCGACCGGCTCGGCCCGCGTCGCCAGGTCCTCGATCGTGCGCACGCCCGCCTCCCGGAGCCGCGCCGCCTGGGCCGTCCGGACGCCCGCGACCAGCAGCACGTCCCGGCGCGCCTCCAGCTCCGGGGCGCACACGGCGCAGCGGCCGCACGCCCGGTACCGCGGGTCGCCCCAGGCGGCCGGGGCGTCGTCGCCGCGGTGCGCGTCCAGCAGCCGCTCCAGCCGGTCCCGGCGGTCCCGGTACACCGGCACCAGGTCGCGGAGCCGGTGCCGCGTGGTGCGCCCGTCGCCGAGCACGAGCTCGGCGTGCTCGGTGAGCGGGATCCCCGCCGCCGCGAGCTGGTCCGCGTACGCGGCGACCTGCAGCAGCGCGGTGGGGCGCTCGTGCCGGGCGAGCTTGGCGTCCACGACGGTGTACCGCGGCGGGTCGGCCGGACCGCCCTGACCGCCCGGCCCCCGCACCAGGAAGTCGGCGTACCCGAGGAACGTGCCGTCGAAGAGGGCGGCCTGGCCCAGCACGTCGACGCCCGCGCGCAGCAGCGCCAGGGTCCGGTCGCGCGCGGCCGTCAGCCCGGCCGCGGTGCGGTCCTCGGGCCGGGGGAGCACCAGCACCCCGCGCCCGGTGCCGGGGTCGTACGGGCCGAGCGCGGTGCGGTGCGCCTCCAGCAGCCGCCGCTCGTGCGCGGCACCCAGGCGCCCGGCGCGGGCCGCCGTGGGGTCGACGTCGCGGGGGACCGCCGGCCCGCGGCCGAGCGCGGCGTCCAGCGCACGCGCGACGGCGAGCTGGCACGCCGCCGCGGCGCCGAGGTCGCTCGCGCTCAGGACCAGCGCGCCGTCGTCGAGGATCTGCACGCCAGGAGGCTACGGGGAACCTCGGACACGCCGCCGGTGGGGCACCGGACCGGCCAGCAGGTCCAGGACCAGGCGGCGGGACGCGCGGGTCAGGCGGGCCGGGGTCCGCCCGCCCGGCGCTCCTCCAGCCGCCGGCGCAGGAACAGCAGCGGCAGCAGCCAGGTCGCCAGGGCGGTGACCAGCCAGACGATCACGACCGCCGCGATCCAGGTCGCCGCACCGCCCTCGATCGTCAGCCCGCCGGTGACGGCCGAGGCGATCAGCAGGGCGACGAAGGTCGACACCAGGCCGATGCCGCCCAGGAACGCGCCGGCGTAGCGGGCCGCGATCTTCGCGATGAACGGCGACAGCACGGCCTGGGCGACCGTGAACACGACGACCGCGGCGAGGAACCCGCTGGTCGTCAGGTGGAAGCCGTCGAGGAGCAGCGAGGCCACCCAGAGCCCGAGGGCCGCCGAGCCGAGGAAGATCAGCAGCCGGATCAGGAAGATGATCATGGCGGGCTCCAGCGTCCGGGCGGGCCGCGCGGGTGCGGCGGCACCTCCACGGTGGCGTCGGCGGACCGCGGCGGCATCACCTCCGCGGGGTGACCGGTCCGGACAGTCGGGCGCGGGACGCCGGCGACCGGGGCCGGGGCTCAGGCCGCCGGCGGCCGCGGTCCGGCGTCGACGGCGACGGTCACGACGGCGATGTCGTCGCGCGCGTCGTCGGCCTGGAACGCCATCACGTCTGCCAGCACCGCCCCGGTGGTGTCGGCGGCCGTCGCGCGGTGGGCGTCGACCACCTCGGCGAGGCGCTCCGCCCCGTAGAGCCGCGGCCCCCGGCGCCCCTCGGTGACGCCGTCCGTGAACAGCACCAGCGCGTCGCCCGGGCCGATCTCGACCTCGGTGTCGACGAAGACGGGGGCGGGCATGATGCCGAGCACGTGCCCGTACGACCCGACGGGGTGCGCGGCCTGGCCGGCCCGGCGCAGGAGCGGCAGCGGGTGCCCGCCGCTCGCGACCGTGGCGCGCCAGGTCCCGCCCTCGCGGCGCAGCCGCACCAGCACCGCGGTGCAGAACCGGTCGGTGTCGGCGCGGCGCAGGACCTCGTCGAGGGTGTGCAGGACGTCGTGGGGCGCCGCGTGGTCGACCGCCGCGGCGCGCACCGTGTACCGGGCCAGCGCCGTGACCACGGCGGCGTCGGCGCCCTTGCCCTGGACGTCCCCGAGCACCACCACCCAGTCGTCGGCGGCCACCTGGAAGACGTCGTAGAAGTCGCCGCCGACGTGCCGGCCGTCGCCCGCGGGCCGGTACGCCGCCGCGACGTCCAGCCCGGGGACGTGCGGCGGCGTCGGGGGGATGAGCGTCTGCTGCAGGGTCTGCGCGAGCCGGACGGCGCGCGCCTCGGAGGCCTCGGCGCGGCGCTTGGCCGCGAGCACCTCGTGCTCGTACCGGCGCCGCTCGGTCACGTCGAACACCGCTGACCGGATGCCGACCGGCCGCCCCTCGTCGTCGCGGTCGAGCACCGAGGTGACGAGGACCGGCATCCGCCGTCCGTCCGCGCAGACGATCTCCAGGGCGATCTCCCGCGCGGTGCCCTGCATGCGCAGCGACGGCGCGACGTGCGTCTCGTGGAAGATCCGGTCGCCGACCGGGAGCAGGTCGACGAACCGGCGCTCGCCCAGGTCGGCCCGGGTGTACCCGGTCCAGGCGAGGAAGGTCTCGTTGACCCGGACGAGCCTCCCGTCGGGCGTCGTCGACAGGTGGCCGCACGGGGCGTGCTCGTAGAGCAGCCGGTCCTCGGTCGCGTCGGCCACGGGTACCCCCCTCAGCCGCGGAGGAACGCGGCGATCGCCGCCGTCGTCGCCTCGGGTGCGCTGAGCTGCGGGCAGTGGCCGCTGGCGTCGAGCAGCACGAGCTCCGCGCCGGGGATCGCGTCCCGCACGTACTCGCCCACGACGACCGGCGCGATGACGTCCTGGCTGCACTGGAGCACGAGGGTCGGCACCGAGACCTTCGCGAGGTCGGCCCGGTTGTCGGACAGGAACGTCACGCGCGCGAACTGCCGGGCGACGTCCGGGTCGGCCCGGCAGAAGCTCTCCGTCAGCTCGGCCGCGAGCCCGGGACGGTCGGGGTTGCCCATGATCACCGGCGCCATCGCCCGCGACCACCCGAGGTAGTTGCTGTCGAGCGACTCGAGCAGCTCGGCGATGTCGGCCGCGGAGAAGCCGCCGGTGTAGCCGTCGTCGTCGAGGTAGCGCGGCGACGGCCCGATCAGGACCAGCCGCGCGAACCGGTCGGGCTCGGCGACCGCCGCCAGCACGCCGATCATCGCCGACACCGAGTGGCCGACGAGCACCACGTCCGTGAGGTCGAGCTCGTGCACGATCGCGAGGACGTCGTCCGCGTAGCCGTCCAGCGAGGCGTACCGGTCGCGGTCGTACGCCGCCGGGTCGGAGCCGCCCGCGCCGACGTGGTCGAAGGTGATGACGCGGTAGGCGTCCTCGAACCGCGGGGCCACGAGCCGCCACATGTGCTGGTCGCAGCCGAACCCGTGCGCGAACAGGAGCGGCTGCGCGCCGGGGACGCCCGTGACCCGGAGGTGGTGCCGCTGCATGACGCTCACGGGGCGAGCGTACCGAGCGGCGGGGTCACACCCGCGCCGGCCGGGCGTCGACGGCCGGCGTCAGCCGCTCGTGCGCGCCTCGGACGACCCAGGCCACCGCGACGAGCCCGACCAGCCCGACCACCAGCTGGAGGCCACCCAGGCCCGCGAGCGCCGACGGCTCGCCGCGCCCGGCCGCGAAGACCGAGAAGTCCCACAGGGCGTGCAGGACCATCGCCCAGACCAGCGTCCCGGTGACGCGACGCAGGATGTACAGCGCGGTGCCGAACAGGAACGCGGACAGCACCTGGAACAGCGTCTGCCCCAGCGCCTGCCCGTCGACCAGGTTCACCAGGTGCATCAGCCCGAACGTCAGCGAGGACAGGAACCACACCCAGCCCTCGCCCAGGCGGGAGCGCAGCCCCACGACGAGGAGTCCACGGGTGGCGATCTCCTCGGTGAAGCCGACGAGCAGCAGGACCAGCGACGCGGCGAAGAACCCGACGTCGTAGGCGCCCCAGTCGGTGCCGACGAGGTTCAGCACCATCAGGACGGTCAGGAGGAGCGGGACGACCAGGGGCCACCGGTGCGCGGCGCGGTGCTGCTCGTGCAGGGCGGGACGCCACCAGCCGAGCGCGGTCGTCAGGACCGCGAGGGCGATCGCGCCGACCACCAGCGAGATCCCGACGCCGAGGAACAGGTTGCTGCCGCTGTCGCCGAGCTCGGGGTAGGGGACCCCCGACAGCCGCTGGACGAGCGCGACGAGCAGCACGTAGCCCACCACGGCGGCGAAGCCGATCCACACGGCGGGCCGGACCCGGTCCTGCATGACGACCTCATCTCCCCGGGGGTGCCCGGTCCTCGGCTGCGGTCGGTGCGGGTTCGCCTCGACCTGGGATCATCGTCCGTCCGGCGGAGCGGGACCCGGAGCCCACCGCGGGCCGGTCCCGGGTGCGACTTCAGTCGCACGCTGACGGCGGTGCCGCCGGACGCGCGAGGTCAGCCGGCGGCGTCACGGACGAGCAGGGCCACCTGCACGCGGTTGTCGACCCCGAGCTTGTCGAACAGGTGCCCGATGTGGGTCTTGACGGTGCCGACGCTCATGAACAGCTCGGCCGCGATGTCCTGGTTCGACAGCCCGCGCGCCACCGCCTCGGCGACCTCGGTCTCGCGCTCGGTCAGGGCGGCCAGCCGGCGTCGCGCGTCCTGCGCCGTCTCCCGGTCCGGCCCGTGGGTCACCGCCGCGATCAGCTGGGCGGTGACCGACGGCGACAGCATCGGCCGGCCCTCGGCCGCGGCGTGCACGGCGGCGAGCAGGTCGGCCGGCGGGGTGTTCTTCAGCAGGAAGCCCGTCGCGCCCTCGCGCAGCGCCGTGACCACCATGTCGTCGGTGTCGAAGGTCGTGAGGACCACGACGGCGACGTCCGGCGCCGCAGGCCGCAGCCGGCGCAGCGCCTCGAGGCCGTCCAGCCGCGGCATGCGGATGTCCATCAGCACGACGTCCGGCTGCGTGCTCGCGACCAGCCGCAGGGCCTCCTGGCCGTCGGCGGCCTCGCCGACGACCTCGACCGCCGGGTCGGCGCCCAGCACCATGCGCAGCCCGATGCGGACCAGGTCCTCGTCGTCGACCAGCAGGACGCGGACGGTCCCGGCGGTCACGCGGGCACCGCCGGCGCGACGGCGTCTCGGTGCTCCATGGGGCCAGCGTAGGGCGCGTCCCGGCCCGGGACCCGGCTACGACCTCGGTCGGAGCGCCGCGGCGGCCGCGGGCCGATCCGGGTCCCGTGCCGCGCCGGGCAGCCTCGGGGCATGAGCACTCGCAGCCACGCCCGCCTGTCGTCCCGGCGCCCGGAGCACGCCGTGCGGGCGTGCGGCGCGGACGTCCGGCGGGCGCTCGGGCTCACCCGCTGATCCGACCCCACCTCCAGGAGCACGCCATGCGCACCACCCGAGTCCTGAGCCTCACGCTCGCCACCGCCGCCCTCGTCGCCGGGGGCACCGCCGGAGCCGCGCTCGCCGACGAGGGCAGCGGCTTCACGATCTGCTTCGACGACGTGACCCAGACCTTCGGGCCGGGGTACGTGCTCGAGTCGTTCCTGGCCGACGGCGCCGTCGAGGGCGCGTGCACCGAGAGCCGGACCGAGGAGGTGCCCGGGCTCCCCGTCCCGGTCGCGTCGACGGTGGGCCAGGTGCTCGACCCGCGGACCCCGGATCCCGGCACGGCCACCGAGGTGCCGGAGCCGGTCGCCCCGACGGCCGTCCCGGAGGAGGTGCTGCCCACCGCGGTCCCGCAGCCCTCCGCGGTCACGCTCGACGTGCCGCCCGCGCTCAGGACGACCGGACCGCTCGCCGAGCCGGAGCCGCCCCTCCGCACGCCGGACCCGGGATCTTCGGTGACCGTCCCGGTGCGGGGTACCGGCGGTGGTGCCGCGACCCTGCCGACGGACCGGCTCCCCGAGGTGCGCACCGCCGCACGAACCGACGCCGGGACCGCGCCGTCGCCGGCCGCGACCTCGCCGGCCCCGACGCCCGTGCAGGCGCAGCACACCGTGCCGGCAGGGAGCCTCGCCGTGACGGGTGCCCCCGCGCCGCTGCTCCTGCTGCTGGCCGCCGCGACGACCGCCGCCGGCCTGGCGCTGCGCGCCGCGGCACGGGTCCGGCGGGCCGCGGCGTGACCGCGCTCGCCGGGGCCGACCGCCCGGTCCTGCTCGTGCCCCGCGTCCTGTCGCCCGCCGAGGTCGAGGCGGTCTGCTCCGGGCGGCTCGCCCTGGCCCACCCGGCCGCGGCGTCCTGGCTGCGGGAGCGCGCCCGGATCCAGCTGGGCCCGGACGGGGAGCAGAGCGTGCGGGTGGTGGACGCGGTCTGACCGCCGTGCGCCGCCGCGGGTGGTGTCAGGCGTCGTCGGGTCCGGGCCAGGGCAGCACCGCCCGCAGCCGGTAGCCGCCGGCACCGTCCGGCCCGTGGTCCAGCCGCCCGCCCAGCAGGCGCACGCGCTCGGTCGCGCCGACCAGCCCCGTCCCGGACCCCTCGACCCCGGACGCACCCGTCCCGGCGTCGTTCTCCAGCAGCACGTCGAGGAGGCCGCCCGGGGTGCCCGCGACGGTGACGCGGACCGGGGCCCCGGGTGCGTGCTTGCGCGCGTTGGTCAATCCCTCCTGGACGACCCGGTACACGTTCCGGCTCGTCGCGGGCGGGAGCGCGGGCAGCGCGTCGGCCGTCGCCGGGCCGATCGACAGCTCGACGGGGGAGCCGGCCGCGCGGGCCTGCTGCACCAGGTCGGGCAGCGCGTCCAGCGTCGGCTGCGGCGGCTCCGGCACCGTGGACGGGCCCGGCTCGGCGCGCAGGACCCCGAGCACCTGCCGCAGCTCGACCAGCGCGAGGTTCGCGTTGTCCCGGACGACGGTGGCCGTGGCCGCGCGCTCCGCCGCGGGCAGGTCGTCGCGGAACGCCAGGGCGCCGGCGTGCATGGCCACCAGGGAGATCCGGTGCGCCAGTACGTCGTGCATCTCGCGGGCGATGCGGGTGCGCTCGGCCACCTGCGCCTGCTCCACCCGGGCCGCCTGCTCGCGCTCGGCGGCGTGCGCCCGGTCGCGGAGCGCCCGGAGCAGGTCGCGCCGGCTGCCGAGGTACGCGCCCAGGCCGACCAGGGCGGCGTAGAGGGCGGCCGTCAGCACCACGCGCGCCCCGACCTGGGCCGCGGTGTCGCCGCGGACCGCGTCGTCCAGCGCGGTCGAGCCGACGAGCAGGGCGCCGACCAGCACGATCCCGGGCCAGCGCCGCCACGTCGCGAGCGAGACGACCGCGAGCACGACCGCGCCGAGGGTGGACGCGCAGACCGCGGTGGCGAGCACCACGCCCGCCGCGACGGCCACGGGGAAGGCGTGCCGCCACCGCAGCGCGACCAGCGAGGCGACGCCGACGGCCCCGTCGAGCACCCACCGGAGCGCGGAGGCGGGCGGGGACTGGTCGATCGAGGCGGCCAGGCCCACCGCGCCGACGACGGCCACCGCCGCGAGCCGGAGCAGCTCGCCGCGGTCCGACAGCGGCGTCGGGTTCGCCCGACGCGAGGGCGGCGCGCCCGTCTCGATCGCCATGCGGCCAGGGTAGGGGCCGCGGCGTCCCGGGGCCGGTGACCGCGACGGGAGTCGTCGGGGTGCTCGCGGCCCGGAGCACGACGAAGGCCCCAGGTCGGTGACCTGGGGCCTTCGTGCTGGTGGGCGATACTGGGATCGAACCAGTGACCTCTTCCGTGTCAGGGAAGCGCGCTACCGCTGCGCCAATCGCCCGGGTGTTGCTACGAGGTGGAGATGGGATTCGAACCCACGTATACGGCTTTGCAGGCCGCTGCCTCGCCTCTCGGCCACTCCACCCTGAGACCTCAGTCCTCAGCGACCGAAAGGCCGGCCGGGAGTGTCTGCCTCCGAGCGGACGACGGGATTCGAACCCGCGACCCTCACCTTGGCAAGGTGATGCTCTACCACTGAGCCACGTCCGCGCGCCTGTCCTGCCGGTTCTCACCGGCGTTCCTGGTGCGTCGAGAACATTAGCCGACTTCCGAGGCGGGAGTCCAATTGGCTGACCAGGGGCCCGAAGTCCCGCGTGATGACGCGGATCGGGCCTCTCAGCAGGGGTGTCGGGGCATCCGGGCGGCCAGGACCGGGTCGTGCGACCTGCGCCACACCCCCGCCGCGGGCCGGGCGCGCGGCTGGCTAGCGTGGCCCCCGTGCCGACTCCTCCCGCCGCCGCCGCGGCGCCGCCGACACCCGCCCCCGGCGTCGCCTGGTTCGGCGGGCGGCTGCTCCGCGACCCGGTCGAGCACGTGGCCGACGTGGCCCGGGAGCCCGCGCGGCTGCGCGCGCCGGGGCACTGGGTGCTCGTGGGGGACTTCGAGGGTCCGGTCGCCGCGTGGCGGTTCCGGGCCG
Source organism: Cellulomonas sp. EB106-03-03-XG116 (assembly GCF_058792015.1). Taxonomy (NCBI): domain Bacteria; kingdom Bacillati; phylum Actinomycetota; class Actinomycetes; order Micrococcales; family Cellulomonadaceae; genus Cellulomonas; species Cellulomonas sp. EB106-03-03-XG116. The sequence goes on along the minus strand of NZ_JBYTEP010000017.1, from coordinate 13,291 downwards.
CCGAGGACGACGCGGCCGCCGGGGCGCCCGGTGCCCGGGCGTGGCGCGGCCCCGACCCCGGCGCCTGGTCGACCTCGCTCGACGAGCAGGCCTACGTGGCCGCGGTGGCCGCGGTCCGCGACGCCGTGCGCGAGGGCGACGTCTACCAGGCGAACCTCTGCCGCGTGCTGACCGCGCCGCTGCCGGCCGACGGGGATCGCGAGCCCGACGCCCGCGCGCTGGGCGCCCGGCTGGCGGCCGGGAACCCGGCGCCCTACGCCGGCGGCGTGCACGTCCCGGCCGGGGGAGCGGTGCCACCGGTGTGGGTGGTCACGGCGTCGCCGGAGCTCTACCTCCGGGTCGAGGACGGCTGGGTCACCTCCGCGCCGATCAAGGGCACGGCCCCCACCGCCGCCGGGCTGACCGCCAAGGACAGCGCCGAGAACGTGATGATCACCGACCTGGTGCGCAACGACCTGCAGCGGGTCTGCGAGCCGGGCACGGTGGAGGTGACCACGCTCCTGGGCGTCGAGGAGCACCCCGGGCTGGTGCACCTGGTGTCGACCGTGCGCGGGCGGCTGCGCGCGGACGTGCGCGACGCCGGGGACCTGTGGGCCCTGCTGCTGGGCGCGACGTTCCCGCCCGGGTCGGTGTCGGGGGCGCCGAAGTCGTCGGCGCTCGACCTGATCCGCCGGCTGGAGCCGGTGCCGCGCGGGCCCTACTGCGGGGCCGTGGGCCGGGTCGAGGTCGCGGAGGACGGCGGGGTGCGCGCGGAGCTCGCCGTCGGCATCCGGACGTTCGTGTGGCGCGACGGCGCGCTGCGGTTCGGCACGGGCGCGGGGATCACGTGGGGGAGCGACCCCGACGCGGAGTGGGCGGAGACCGAGCTGAAGGCCCGGCGGCTCGTCGGCCTGGCCTCGGGCGGCGCCGGCCCGGTGGCAGGATGACGGCCGTGGTGAGCGTCCTGTGGGCCGGCGGCGGGCTGCGCGACCCGCGCGAGCCCGTCGTCGCGGGCAGCGACCCCGGCTACGCGACCGGCCTCGGCCTGTTCGAGACCTGCGCGGTGGTCGGCGGCCGGGCCTTCGCGCTCACCCGGCACCTGGCGCGCCTCGCCGCGTCGGGCGCCGCGCTGGGGCTGCCGGTGGTCCCCGACGGCGAGGTCCGCGAGGCCGTCGCGGCGGTGCTCGCGGCCAGCGGCCCCGAGGTGGGTCGGCTCCGCATCACGGTGAGCCCGGGTGCGCCCGGCCCCGACGGCGAGGCCCCCGCGCCCGCGCTCGTGGTCACGGCCGCCCCCGCGCCGGCCCGCGGCCCCGCGCACGTGGTCCGGTCCGCCTGGGTGCGCAACGAGCGGTCCCCGCTGGCCGGGCACAAGTCGACCTCCTACGCCGCGGACGTCCTGGCGCTGGCGGCGGCGACCCGCGCCGGCGGGAACGAGGCGCTGCTGGCGAACACCCGCGGCGCGCTGTGCGAGGGCGCCACGTCGAACGTGCTCGTCGAGCGCGGCGGCGAGCTCCTGACCCCCGGCCTGTCGTCCGGCTGCCTGCCGGGCGTGACCCGCGCGCTGGCGCTGGCGTGGGCGGCGGACGCGGGCCTGCCGGTCCGGGAGGCGGGCGACGCCGAGCTGCCGTGGTCGGTCGTCGAGGACGCGCGCGGCGGGGCCGCCGGTCTCGCGCTGGCGGGGTCGCTGCGGGGCGTCGTCGCCGTCGAGGCGGTCGAGGGCGCGCCGACGTCGGTCGGGCCGGTCACCGCCGAGCTGGTGCGGCTGTTCCGGGCGCGCGCCGAGGACGACCTGGACCCGTAGGCCCGGGTCGCCGGGGGCGACGGGTCAGGCGGTGAGCAGCGCCGCGATGAGGGCGGCGATCTCGCCCTCCATGCGGTCGCTCTCGGTGCCGAGCGCGACCAGCTGCTCGGTGGCGGTGAGGAACCGCTCGAGGGGCTCGGACGGGGACGCGAGCAGCGCGCTGCCCTCGATGCCCGTGAGCGAGATCAGGGTGAACATCGGGTCCTCGTCGCGCCACACCTGGACGTCGCCGCAGCCGGCGGGGTCCTCGGCGTCGGCGAGCATGCCCTGGAGCAGCAGCTCGCGGCCGAGCAGCCATACCGAGGTGGACTGCGGCGAGGTGAACACGGCGCGCACCGTGTAGGGGTCGCTCACGCGGTAGGACAGCTCCGCGGTGACAGGCAGGACGCTGGCATCGGAGCTGATGAGCTGCATGGCGACGGTCTCGACGACGTCGTACGAGCGCTGGGCCACCGCATCCTCCTTCACACACGTCTCGCGAGAAGACCATCATGACGCACGGGTCGCCAGGAGCGGAGGTCCCGGGGCGAACTTCACCCACCCGGACGCCTCACCCCTTGCCCCCGCCGGACGATGTCGCGACCCCCGCGGCACCGGCCGGCGCTCCACGAGCGGGACGCCGCGCCGATTTCGGTTCCGCGCCCCCGGTCGGGTAATGTTCTCGTCTGCCGGGCGATTGGCGCAGTGGTAGCGCGCTTCGTTCACACCGAAGAGGTCACTGGTTCGAACCCAGTATCGCCCACCGGCTCGAAGGCCCCGGTCCCGTCGCGGACCGGGGCCTTCGTCGTGCCCGACCTCGTGGCGGGCCGTCGACCGGGTGACCGGTCGGTAGCATCGACCCGGACCCCGCGCGCGAGGCGCGGGCCCGACCGGAGGAGACCCCGCAGTGTCCGAGCTCATCACCCTCACCGTCGACGGCACCAGCACCACGGCCGAGGCGGGGACCACGGGCACGGACCTGTTCGCCGCTCGCCGCGACGTGGTCGTCGTGCGGGTCGACGGGGACCTGTGGGACCTGTCCCGCCCGCTGCCCGACGGCGCGGTCGTCGAGGCCGTCACGGTCGACTCGCCGGACGGCCTCGCCGTGCTGCGCCACTCCGCGGCCCACGTGCTCGCGCAGGCGGTGCAGGAGGTCAACCCGAAGGCCAAGCTCGGCATCGGACCGCCGGTGACCGACGGCTTCTACTACGACTTCGACGTCGAGGAGCCGTTCACCCCCGAGGACCTCAAGGCCCTCGAGAAGGTCATGTCCCGGATCGTCAAGGAGAACCAGACGTTCCGCCGGGTCGAGGTCACCGACGACGAGGCGCGCGCGCTGGCCGCGGACGAGCCGTACAAGCTCGAGCTGATCGGTCTGAAGTCGACCGCCGAGACGGCGGGCGAGGGCGCGTCGGTCGAGGTCGGCGCCGGCGGCCTCACCTACTACCAGAACGTGCGCGGCGCGGGCCGGGAGTCCGAGGCGGTCGTCTGGCAGGACCTGTGCCGCGGCCCGCACGTGCCCAGCACCAAGGTGCTCGGCAACGGCTTCCAGCTGACCCGCTCGGCCGCCGCGTACTGGCGGGGGAGCGAGAAGAACCCGCAGCTGCAGCGGATCTACGGCACGGCGTGGCCGACCAAGGACGAGCTCAAGGCGTACCTGGAGCGCGTGGCCGAGGCCGAGCGCCGCGACCACCGCCGGCTGGGCACCGAGCTCGACCTGTTCTCGTTCCCGGACGAGATCGGCTCGGGCCTGGCGGTGTTCCACCCCAAGGGCGGCATCATCCGGATGGAGATGGAGGAGTACAGCCGGCGCAAGCACGTCGAGGCGGGCTACTCGTTCGTCAACTCGCCGCACATCACCAAGCAGCAGCTGTTCGAGATCTCGGGCCACCTCGACTGGTACGCGGACGGGATGTACCCCCCGATGCAGCTGGACGAGGAGCGCGACGCCGAGGGCAACATCAAGCGCGCGGGGCAGAACTACTACCTCAAGCCGATGAACTGCCCGATGCACAACCTCATCTTCGACTCCCGGGGGCGCTCGTACCGCGAGCTGCCGCTGCGGCTGTTCGAGTTCGGCACGGTGTACCGGTACGAGAAGTCCGGCGTGGTGCACGGCCTGACCCGCGCCCGCGGCTTCACCCAGGACGACGCGCACATCTACTGCACGCGCGACCAGATGAAGGGCGAGCTCACCAGCCTGCTCACCTTCGTGCTCGACCTGCTCAAGGACTACGGCCTGGACGACTTCTACCTGGAGCTGTCCACCCGGAACCCCGAGAAGTCGGTCGGCGAGGACGCGGCGTGGGAGGAGGCGACCGAGACGCTGCGCCAGGTCGCCACCGAGTCCGGCCTCGAGCTGGTCCCGGACCCGGGCGGCGCCGCGTTCTACGGCCCGAAGATCTCCGTCCAGGCCAAGGACGCGATCGGCCGCACCTGGCAGATGTCGACGATCCAGCTCGACTTCAACCTGCCGGAGCGGTTCGACCTCGAGTACACGGCGGCCGACGGCACCCGGCAGCGCCCGGTGATGATCCACCGCGCGCTGTTCGGGTCGATCGAGCGGTTCTTCGCGGTGCTCACGGAGCACTACGCGGGCGCGTTCCCGGCCTGGCTCGCGCCGGTCCAGGTGCTCGCGGTGCCGGTCGCGGAGCCGTTCGAGCCGTACCTCGAGGACGTCGTGGCCCAGCTGCGCGCCCAGGGCATCCGCGCCGAGCTGGACCGGTCCAGCGACCGGTTCGGCAAGAAGATCCGCAACGCCAGCACGCAGAAGATCCCGTTCGTGCTGATCGCGGGCGGTGAGGACGCGGAGGCCGGCGCGGTGTCGTTCCGGTACCGCGACGGCCGCCAGGAGAACGGCGTGCCGGTGGCCGAGGCCGTCCAGCGCGTCGTGGCCGCGGTGCGCGAGCACGCGCAGGTCTGACGCGGTGAGCCAGCACGACGACGCGCTGCCCGGCGGGGCGGCGGCGGCCGAGGACGCCGCCGCCCTCCCGGGCGTGCCCGACGGCTTCGGCCGGCTGTGGACCCCGCACCGGATGGCCTACATCGGCGGGGAGAACAAGCCCGCCGACGGCGCCGAGGGCGACGGCTGCCCGTTCTGCCGCATCCCGGCGCTGTCCGACGAGGACGGCCTGGTCGTGGCGCGCGGGGCGGTCGCCTACGTCGTGCTCAACCTCTACCCGTACAACGGCGGCCACGTCCTGGTGGTCCCGTACCGGCACGTCGCCGACTACACGGACCTGACCGACGCCGAGGTGGCCGAGGTGGCTGCGCTGACCCGCACCGCGATGCGCGTGCTGCGCGAGGTGAGCGGCCCGCACGGCTTCAACCTGGGCATGAACCAGGGCGCCGTCGCCGGCGCGGGCATCGCGGCGCACCTGCACCAGCACGTGGTGCCGCGCTGGTCGGGCGACAGCAACTTCCTGCCGATCGTCGGCCGCACCCGGGCGCTGCCGGAGCTCCTGCACGACACCCGGGCGCGCCTCGCGGCGGCCTGGCCGGCGGGCGACGACCGCCCGGCCGGCGACCAGAAGGGATGACCGGCCCGTGCTGAACGGACTGCGAGGAGCCATGACGCGGCTCTTCACCCCGGTGGCGGACGCGCTGCTCAAGCGCGGCGTCTCCCCGGACGCGGTGACCATCACGGGCACCGTGGCCGTCGTCGCGGCGGCCCTGTGGCTGTTCCCGGCGGGGCACTTCCTGGCGGCGAGCCTGGTGATCGCGTTCTTCGCGCTCACCGACAGCCTGGACGGGGTGATGGCGCGCCGCGCCGGCCGGTCCGGGCCGTGGGGCGCGTTCCTCGACTCGACGCTCGACCGGTTCGGCGACGCGGCGATCTTCTCGGGCCTGGTGCTGTGGTTCGTGCACGGCAGCGGCTCGTCCTGGGCGGGCTGGGGCTCGGGCCTGGCGCTGGCGTGCCTGGTGCTCGGCGCGATCGTGCCGTACGCCCGGGCGCGCGCCGAAGGCCTCGGGATGACCGCGGCGGTCGGGATCGCCGAGCGCGCCGACCGGCTCGCGACGGTCCTGGTCGCCACGGCCCTGGTCGGCGTCGGTGTGCCGGAGCCCGTGCTGGTCGTGGTGCTCGGCCTGCTCGCCGTGGCGTCGTTCGTGACGGTGGTGCAGCGGGTGCTGACGGTCCGGCGCCAGGCGCTGGGGGCGGCGTGAGACGCCCGCAGGTGGACGTCGCCCGGCTGTTCGCGTTCGCGTGGCGGGTCGTCGGCAAGGTCCCCGACCCGGTGGTGCGCGGCGCGTTCCGGCTGGTCGCCGACGTGGCGTGGCTGCTCCGCGGTGCGGGCGTCCGGCAGCTCGAGGCGAACCTCGGCCGCGTGCGGCCCCAGGCCCGCCCGGACGAGGTGCGCCGGCTGAGCCTGCTCGGGATGCGGTCGTACATGCGGTACTACGGCGAGTCGTTCGCCCTGGTGGGCGTGAAGCCGGGGCAGATCGACGCGCGGGTGCGCCTGGTGGACGCGGGCGAGGTCGTCGCCACGATGAACGAGGGCCGCATGGTCGTCATGGCGCTCGGCCACCTGGGCAACTGGGACCTGGCCGGCGCGTGGGCCACCCGCAACCTCGGCCGGACCGTCACCGTCGCCGAGCGGCTCAAGCCCGAGGCGCTGTTCCAGGAGTTCCTCCGGTTCCGCGAGGGCATCGGGCTCGAGATCATCCCGCTCTCGGACGGCGGCGCGGGCGGCGGCGTGTTCCGCGAGCTGGTCCGCACCGCGCGCCAGCCCAGCCCCGGCCTGATCCCGCTGCTCGCGGACCGTGACCTGACCGCCCGCGGCGTCGAGGTCGACCTGTTCGGCGAGCGCGCCCGGGTCGCGGCGGGCCCGGCCGCCCTGGCCGTGGCGACGGGTGCGCCGCTGTGCGCGACCACGATCACCTACGAGCGGCTCACGGGCGCGCGCCGCCGCGCCGCCGGGACCGCGTGGGGCGTCGTGATCGAGTTCGGCCGGCTGCTCACCGTCCCCGACGACGTGCCGAAGGCCGACCGGGTGGCGGTCCTCACCCAGGCCTGGGTCGACGACCTCGGCCGCGGCATCGCCCGGACGCCGCAGGACTGGCACATGCTGCAGAAGGTGTTCGTGGCCGACCTCGACCCCGAGCGGTACGCACGGACCCTCGCGGCGGAGGCCGGGGGAGCCGCGCGGTGATCGCCGGCCTGGCCCCGGGACCGTCCCGGCCGCTGCGGGTCGGCATCGTCTGCCCGTACTCGTTCGACGTCCCCGGCGGCGTGCAGTTCCACGTCCGCGACCTCGCGGAGGCGCTGATCGGCCGCGGGCACAGCGTGTCCGTGCTGGCGCCCGCCGACGACGACACCCCGATCCCGGGGTACATGACGTCCGCGGGGAAGGCGGTGCCGGTCCGGTACAACGGCTCGGTCGCCCGGCTCGCGTTCGGCCCGCTCACCGCGGCGAAGGTGCGCCGCTGGCTCGAGGCGGGGCAGTTCGACGTGCTGCACCTGCACGAGCCGGCGACGCCCTCGCTGAGCATGCTCGCGCTGTGGATCGCCGACGGCCCCGTGGTCGCCACGTTCCACTCCTCGCTGGTGCGGTCCCGGTCGCTGCAGATCGCCTACCCGCTGGTGCGGCAGTCGCTCGAGAAGATCGGCGCCCGGATCGCGGTGTCCGAGGACGCCCGCCGGACGCTGGTCGAGCACCTGGGCGGCGACGCCGTGGTGATCCCGAACGGCGTGTTCGTCGACGCGTTCCGCGGCACGCCGGCCGACCCGCGCTGGGCCGGCACCCCCGAGGCGCCCACGGTGGTGTTCCTCGGCCGGCTGGACGAGCCGCGCAAGGGGCTGCCCGTGCTGCTCGGCGCGGTGCCGGAGGTGCGCCGGGCGTTCCCGGGCGCGCGGTTCCTCGTGGCGGGGCGCGGCGACACCGGCCCGGACGAGGTGCGCGAGCTGATCGGCGACGACGCGGACGCGGTGGAGTTCCTCGGCGGGATCAGCGACGAGGACAAGGCGCGGCTCCTCGCCTCGGCGGACGTGTACTGCGCGCCGCAGACCGGCGGCGAGTCGTTCGGCATCGTGCTGGTCGAGGCGATGAGCGCGGGCACGGCGGTGCTGGCCTCGGACCTCGGTGCGTTCCGGCGGGTGCTGGACGACGGCGAGGCCGGTGCGCTGTTCCGGACCGGCGACTCCGCCGACCTGGCGCGCGTGCTGGTCGGGCTGCTGGGCGACCCCGCGGAGCGGGCGCGGATCGCGGCCGCGGGCGCGGCCGCCGTGCCGCGGTACGACTGGTCGACGGTCACGCACCAGGTGCTGACCGTGTACGAGATGGCGGTCGAGGGCAGCGCGGCGCCGGTCGGCGAGGACCCGACCTCGCGGCGCGGCGCCCGGACGGCGCTGCGGCGCCTGCGGGGTGACGAATGAGCTGGTCCGAGACCGCCGTCCTCGTGGTCGGGGTCCTCCTGGTTGTGCTGTGGTGGTCCTGGGTGGCCGCGTCGCGCATCGACCGGCTGCACCGCAAGGTGGCCGCCTCCCGCGCGGTCGTGGACACCCAGCTGCTCCGGCGCGCGTCGGCCGCGTCGACCCTGGCGGCGTCCGGCGTGCTCGACCCGGTGAGCTCGGTGCTGGTCGGCGAGGCGTCCTGGGCGTCGATCGCCGCGGGCAGCCCGCAGACCCAGGGCATGGCCCGGCTGCCCGCCGAGCTCCGCGGGCCGGAGCGCGTCGACCCGGCGACCGCGGACCGCGGGCTGGTCGAGTCCGAGCTGTCGGCGACGCTGCGCGAGGCGCTGGACGACCCGGACGAGGTCGCCGCGCTGCGCGAGGAGCCCGGCGCGGCCGAGCTGATCGACGCGCTCGGGGACGCCTGGTACCGGGTGCAGCTCGCCCGCCGGTTCCACAACGAGGCCGTCGCCCAGGCGCAGCGGATGCGCCGGGGCTGGGCGGTGCGCACGCTCCGCCTGGCCGGGCACGCGCCCATGCCGCAGACGCTCGAGCTGGACGACGCGTGGCCCGCCGCGCTCGGCCGGCCCGGGCAGCCGCCCGCCGCGGCCTGAGGCCGGGGCGCACCCGCGCGCCGCGTGGACGCCCGCCGTCGGCGGCGCCCGGCGCGACTACGATGGGAGCCGGAAACTCCCCTGAGCCGAACTGCGAGGACCTCCGTGACCACCGACACCACCCAGCCCACCACCGGCGCCGACGTCCCCGCGGTGGGCACCGCCCGCGTGAAGCGCGGCATGGCGGAGATGCTCAAGGGCGGCGTGATCATGGACGTGGTCACCGCCGAGCAGGCGAAGATCGCCGAGGACGCGGGCGCCGTCGCCGTCATGGCGCTCGAGCGCGTGCCCGCCGACATCCGCGCCCAGGGCGGCGTCGCGCGGATGAGCGACCCGGACCTCATCGACGGCATCGTCAACACGGTGTCCATCCCGGTGATGGCGAAGGCCCGGATCGGCCACTTCGTCGAGGCGCAGGTGCTGCAGAGCCTCGGCGTGGACTACGTCGACGAGTCCGAGGTGCTGACCCCGGCCGACTACGCGCACCACATCGACAAGTGGCAGTTCACCGTGCCGTTCGTCTGCGGCGCGACCAACCTGGGCGAGGCGCTGCGCCGCATCACCGAGGGCGCGGCGATGATCCGCTCCAAGGGCGAGGCCGGCACCGGCGACGTGTCGAACGCGACCACCCACATGCGGACCATCCGCGACGAGATCCGCCGGCTGTCCTCGCTGCCCGAGGACGAGCTGTTCCTCGCCGCCAAGGAGCTGCAGGCGCCGTACGACCTCGTGGTCGAGGTGGCCCGCGCCGGCAAGCTGCCGGTCGTGCTGTTCACCGCGGGCGGCATCGCCACCCCGGCCGACGCGGCGATGATGCGCCAGCTCGGCGCCGAGGGCGTGTTCGTCGGCTCCGGCATCTTCAAGTCGGGCAACCCGGCGCAGCGCGCCGCGGCGATCGTCAAGGCCACCACCTTCTACGACGACCCGGACGTCATCGCGAAGGTGTCCCGCGGCCTCGGCGAGGCGATGGTCGGCATCAACGTGGACGACGTCCCGGTGCCGCACCGCCTGGCCGAGCGCGGCTGGTGACGCACCCCGTGCCGACCGACGGCCCGTCGACCCCCGCGGGGGCCGGCGGGCCGTCGCCGTCGGTGGCCCCGGCGGCGACGTCGGCGTCCTCGCTGGGCGCCGACTGGGTGCTCGGCGAGGACGGCCTGCGGTTCCGCCGGGCCGCGCGGGTGCTGCTGCTCGACGCCGAGGACCGGCTGCTGCTCGTCCGCGGGCACGACGTGGACCAGCCCGAGCGGTCCTGGTGGTTCACCGTCGGCGGCGGGATCGACCCGGGGGAGTCCGCGCGCGAGGCGGCGGTGCGCGAGGTCCGGGAGGAGACCGGCCTGCTGCTGGACGACGCCGCGCTCGTGGGCCCGGTGCTCACCCGGTCCGCGCTGTTCGACTTCTACGCCGAGCACTGCCGCCAGGACGAGGAGTTCTTCCTGGCGCGGGTCGCCGACGCGCTGGACACCGCGACGATCGCACGCGACGGCTGGACCGAGGTCGAGCTCGACGTGCTGGACGAGCTGCGCTGGTGGCACCTGGACGAGCTGGCCGCCGAGACCCGCGAGGTGTTCCCCGAGGGCCTGCCGGACCTGGTCCGGCCGCTGCTGGCGGGGTGGGACGGGTCCGTGCGGCACCTCGGCCTGCAGCGCGACGACTGACGTTACCGGGGAGTAACGTCCGGGCCCGGTTCTCGGCTAGGGTCGGCCGGTGCCCATCTCGACCTCGCCCGTGACCCGCATGCACCGCAGCGGCATCCGCACCCTCATGGAGCTCGCCATGCGCGACCCGGAGGCGATCCGCCTGGAGATCGGCGAGCCCGACGTCCCGACGCCCGCGCACGTCGTCGCCGCGGCGGGCCGGGACGCCGCCGCCGGGCACACCGGGTACACCTCGAGCACCGGCACCCCCGAGCTGCGGGCCGCGCTGGCCGAGAAGGTGCGCCGGGTCAACGGGCTCGACGTCACCGCGTCCGACGTCGTGGTCACCCACGGCGCGATGCACGGGCTCGCCATGGCGATCAACGCGCTCGCCGGCCCCGGGGACCAGGTCCTGCTGCCGGACCCCGAGTTCCCGAACTGGCGGATGGCCGCCGTCGCCGCCGGGGTCGACGTCGCGACCTACCCGGCGCACGCCGCGAACGGCTTCGTCCCGACGCTCGCCGACATCGCCGCGGCGATCACGCCCGCGACGCGGGTGGTCGTCGTCTGCTCGCCGAACAACCCCACCGGCGCGATGTACCCGCCGGAGCTGCTCGCCGGCGTCGTCGAGCTGGCCCGCGAGCGGGACCTGTGGGTGTTCTCGGACGAGTGCTACGAGGCGATCACCTTCGACCGGCCGCACGCCAGCCCCGCGGCCTTCGACACCGACGGCCGGGTGCTCACCTTCTTCAGCTTCTCCAAGACCTACGCCATGACCGGCTGGCGGCTCGGCTACGTCGTGTCCCGGGACCCGGGCGTGATCGACCTGCTCGGCCAGGTCGCCGAGGCGACCGTCGCCTGCCCGTCGTCGGTCAGCCAGCGCGCCGCGCTCGCCGCGCTCACCGGCCCGCAGGACGACGTGACCGCGGCGGTCGACTCGTACCGGGAGCGGCGCGACGCCGCGGTCGCGCTGCTCGACGCGCGCGGCGTCCCGTCCGTGCGGCCGCAGGGCGCGTTCTACCTCATGGTCGACGTGTCGGCCGCGATGCGGGACTCCGAGGCGTTCGCGCTGCGGCTGCTCGCCGACCGGCACGTGTCGGTGTCCCCGGGATCGGCGTTCGGGCCGGGCGGCGAGGGCATGGTGCGCGTGTCGCTGGCCGCCGAGCGCGGCGCGCTGCTGGAGGGCCTGTCGCGGCTCGCGGACGCGGTGGCGGACTGGTCCCGGGCGGGCGTCGGCGGCGGTGCGCTGGCCGGCGTCGCCGATTCGTAGGATGTGCGGGTGACCGCCACCCCCACCATCGGTGTCCTGGCCCTGCAGGGCGACGTCCGCGAGCACCTCGCCGCGCTGCGCGCCACCGGCGCGGAGGCCGTCCCGGTGCGCCGGGAGTCCGAGCTCGACGCCGTCGACGGCCTGGTGCTGCCGGGCGGCGAGTCGACGACCATCGACAAGCTGCTGCGCGCGTTCGACCTGGACGTGCCCGTGCGGAAGCGGCTCGAGGCAGGCATGCCCGCGTACGGGTCGTGCGCCGGGATGATCCTGCTCGCGGACCGGATCGTCGGCGGCATCGACGGCCAGCGCACGCTGGGCGGGCTCGACGTCACCGTGCGCCGCAACGCGTTCGGGCGGCAGGTCGACTCGTTCGAGACGGACCTGACCATCGACGGCGTCCCGGACAGCGCGACCGACCCGGTGCACGCCGTGTTCATCCGCGCGCCCTGGGTCGACGAGGTCGGCCCGGCCGCGACCGCGCTCGCCCGCGTGGAGTCCGGGCCCGCCGCCGGTAGGATCGTCGCGGTGCGCCAGGGCTCGTTGCTCGCCACGTCCTTCCACCCGGAGGTGACGGGGGACACGCGGGTGCACCGGCTGTTCGTCGAGATCGTCCGCGACGCCCTGTGAGAGCGGGGGCGCGCTCCGCTGCCGGAGCGTGCCGCACCGCCGGCCCGGGCAGCGCCGGGGCGGCGCGGGAAACGAGAGGGAAGCGATGTCGGGTCACTCCAAGTGGGCCACCACCAAGCACAAGAAGGCCGTGATCGACGCGAAGCGCGGCAAGCTCTTCGCGAAGCTCATCAAGAACATCGAGGTCGCCGCGCGCACCGGCGGCGGTGACCCCGCGGGCAACCCCACGCTGTTCGACGCCATCCAGAAGGCCAAGAAGACCTCGGTCCCCAACGACAACATCGAGCGCGCCGTCAAGCGCGGCTCGGGTGCCGAGGCCGGCGGCGCGGACTACCAGACGATCCTCTACGAGGGCTACGGCCCCGGCGGCGTCGCGTTCCTGGTCGAGTGCCTCACCGACAACCGGAACCGCGCCGCGGCCGACGTGCGCGTCGCGTTCACCCGCAGCGGCGGCCAGATGGCCGACCCGGGCTCGGTGGCGTACCTGTTCTCGCGCAAGGGCGTCGTCATGGTCCCCAAGGAGGGCACCACCGAGGACGACGTCATGCTGACCGTGCTCGACGCGGGCGCCGAGGAGGTCAACGACGCGGGCGAGGCCTTCGAGGTGCTGTCCGAGGCGACCGACCTCGTCGCGGTGCGCACGGCGCTGCAGGAGGCCGGCATCGAGTACGACTCGGCCGACGTCGTGTTCTACCCGGCCACGCAGATCGAGGTGGACGCCGAGGGCGCCCGCAAGATCCTGCGGCTCATCGACGCGCTCGAGGACTCGGACGACGTGCAGAACGTCTACGCGAACTTCGACGCCTCCGACGAGGTCATGGCGGAGCTCGAGGACGACTGAGCCCCGCGCACGCGCGACGCCCCGCCCCGGACCCCCGGGCGCGGGGCGTCGTCGCGTCGGGGCCCCGGTCCGTCCGGCCTGCCCCCCTGCCCCCTGCCGGGCACCTCGACAGTGGAAGGGGGGGGGGGGGGGGGGGGGGGGGGGGGGGGGGGGGGGGG
>NZ_JBYTEP010000016.1:71261-75706 GCF_058792015.1 Cellulomonas sp. EB106-03-03-XG116 | reverse complement strand
GGCCGCCGCCTCGGCCGCGCCGCGCGCCGCGGCGTCCGTCGCCGGCTCGACCGCCGCCACGACCCCGACCACGGGTGCCGCCGGCACCACCGCGGTCGCGGCAGCGCCGGCTGCCGCCTCCGCCGCGTCCGCCTCCGCCTCCGCCTCCACCACCACCACCACCCCGTCCCCCACCGCCGACGCCGGGTTCCGCCTCGGCGCGCACGTCGACCGCGGCTCCGCCCCCGACGCCGCCGCGGCGGTCGCGGGCTTCGAGGACGCCCTCGGCCGCCGGTTGGACGTGCACCGCTGGTACAGCCGGTGGGACGACGCCCAGCCCGCGGGCCCCGTCGCGGACTCGGTCGCCCGCGGCCGGACCCCGCTGCTGTCGATCTGGCCGAAGCGCCTCGACGGCTCGGTGGTCCCGTGGTCGGCGATCGCGTCGGGGACGGTCGACGGCGACATCCGCCGGCAGGCCGCGGGCGTCGCCGCCCTGGGCGTCCCGGTGTACCTGACCCTGCACCACGAGGCCGACATCGCGCAGGGCTGGGGCACCCCGGCGGAGTTCCGGTCGGCCTGGCGGCACTACGTCGAGGTGTTCCGGGACGCGGGCGTGCGGGACGTGCGCTGGACCTGGGTGGTGACGCCGGGCAGCTTCGGGTCGGCGCCGTCCACCGCGGGCGCGGACGCGTTCTACCCGGGGGACGACGTCGTGGACCGGGTCGGGCTCGACGCGTACAACTGGTTCGGCTGCGCCCCTGGCAAGCCGGCCGCGTGGCGGTCGCTGGCCGAGGTGGCGGGCCCGTTCCGGCGGTGGGCGGAGGCGCGCGGGAAGCTGGCCGTGCTGGCCGAGTTCGGCACCGCGGCCGATCCCGCGGACCCCGGGCGCCGCGCGGCCTGGCTGACCGAGGCGGTCGCGTACCTCGGCGCCTGGCCCGGTCTCGACGTGGCGTCGTCGTTCGAGGGCACGGGGACCTGCCCGTGGGCCGTGGCGGGCTCCGCGCCGGCGCGTGCGGCGTACGCCGCGGCGGTCGCCGGACCCGCGGCGAACGCCGCCCCGACCGCGGACCTGCGGCCGTCCGTGCTGGTCGGCCCGGCCCCGCTCGCCGTCACGTTCGACCTCGCGCGCAGCACCGGCGGCGGCGCGGCGACCGGCGGCGGCGTGACCCGCTGGACCCTCGCCCTCGGTGACGGCACGACCCGCAGCGGCACCGGGCAGCCCGGCGTGGTCACGCACACGTACGCCGCGGGCGCGGTGACCGCCCGGCTGACGGTGACGGACGCCGCCGGCCGCACCGCGACGGACGCACGCACCCTCGTGGTGGCCGCGCCCCCGGTGGTCACGGGCGCCGAGAGCGGGGTGACCGGGACGGCGGCCCGGGTGCGCGCGTGGGTGGCGCCCGCCGGCCTGGCCGGGACGGTCCGCGTCGCGTGGGGTCCCGAGGGCGGCGCCGAGAGCGGCCGCGTGGAGCGCCCGCTCGCCGCCTCGACCGCTGCGCAGGAGGTCGCGCACGACCTCGCCGGCCTGGTCCCCGGCACCCGGTACCGCTGGACGGCTACGGCGACGACGGCGGCGGGCACCACCACGATGAGCAGGACGTTCGACACCCCCGGGGCGCCGACGGTGCGGGCGCTCGCGGCGACGGGCGTCACCCGCACCGGCGCCACCGCGCAGCTCCGGGTGCACCCGCGCGGGCTCGACACGACGGTGCGGGTCGAGTGGGGGACGGGCTGGACGTCGCGGACCGCCGACGTCCCGTTCCCGGCCGCGTCCTGGGAGCGCGCGGGCACGGTCGACCTCACGGGCCTCGCGCCGGGGACGACGTACCGGTACCGCGTGGTGGCGACGAACGCGGCGGGGACGACCGTCGGGCCGGAGCAGGTGCTGACCACCGCGGGGTGAGCCGGCCTGCCGCGCGCCACGCTCCCGGGCCGCGGCCGCGACGGCGGGCCGCGGAACGCCGACGGTTGCGCAACCCGGTGGTTGTGGTCGGGGCCGTCGGCGTGGCACGCTACGGCGGCCGTCACCCACCCACCCGTCAGGAGGACCCGTGGCCGCCGACCCGCTCTCGCAGGTGTTCGCGGCGCTCGCCGACCCGCTGCGCCGCGACCTCGTGGCGCGGCTGGCGTCGGGCGACGCCACGGTCGGCGCGCTCGCGGCCCCGTACGACGTCTCGCCGCAGGCGGTGTCGAAGCACCTGCGGGTGCTCGAGGAGGCGGGACTGGTGAGCCGGCGGCGGGAGGCGCAGCGCCGCCCGGCGCACCTGGAGACCGAGGTGCTCGACCTCATGACGATGTGGATCGAGCGGAACCGGCGGGAGGCCGAGTTCCGCTACCGGCGGCTGGACGACGTCCTGCTGGGTGAGGGCGCGGACCGGCCGGAGGTCGGCGGGTCCGGCGCCGCCGCCGCACGGCCCGCCCGGCCCGCACGGCGGCCTGCCCCGGCTGCACCGGCCGCAGCGCCCGCCCCGGCCGCAGCGCCCGCCGAGTCCGCCCCGCCCGCTCCGCCCGCCGTGGGTGACGTCGTCGAGCCCGACGCCGACGCCGCGCCCGGCCCGCGGCTGCGCACCCAGCGGACCCTCCGGTTCCGGATGGACGGCGAGCGGGTGTTCCAGCCGTGGGACCTCGGCGCCCGCGTGATCATCCCCGACGACGACCCGGCGGCCGAGCCCGCGGACGGCCCGTCCGGCGCCTGAGTCCGAACGGCCGCGTTTGCCCGAATCACCCGGTTCGTGGCGCGCGATCCGCTCACGCGGACCCCGCGGGCGTCGATGGGTTCCTCGCCAGGGGGTACCGACCCACGAGGAGCCACGTGTTCACCCGCACCCGCACGCAGCCGCCGACCGCGGCTTCCGAGCTGTCCGAGTCCCGCGAGAACGTCGACGCCGTCACCGCGGTCGTGCACGCCCTCGCCGGCGCCTCCACCTCCGAGGAGGCGGTCCGCGCCGCGCTGGACGTCGTCCGCGAGCGGTTCGACTGGGCGTACGGCTCGTACTGGCGGGTGGAGGCCGACCGCGCGCTGCACTTCGTGCAGGAGTCGGGGGACGCCGGGGACGAGTTCCGCCGGGTGACCCGCGCGGCGTCGTTCTCCGAGGGCGTCGGGCTGTCGGGTCGGGCGTGGCGGCAGCGGGACCTGGTGTTCGTGGCGGACCTGGGTGAGCTGACGGACTGCGTCCGCGCCCCCGCGGCGCAGCGGGCGGGCGTCCGCTCCGGGATCTGCTTCCCGCTGCTGGAGGACGGCGTCGTCACCGGCACGATGGACTTCTTCACCACCGAGACGCTGAGCCCGTCCCCGCAGCGCCTCGGGACGCTGCGCAGCATCGGGGTCCTGGTGAGCCAGGCGATCGAGCGCGTCGCGACCGCCGAGCGGCAGGCCGAGGCGGCGCAGGACATCGACGCGGTCAACCGCGTGATCCACGAGGTCACCGGCGCCCCCACCGCCGAGGAGGCGCTGAGCCGCGCGCTCGCCGCCATCCGCGAGGGGTTCGGCTGGGCGTACGGCTCGTACTGGCGGGTGGACGAGGAGCAGCGGGCGCTGACCTTCGTCCAGGAGTCGGGCGACGCCGGCGCCGAGTTCCGCGAGGTCACGCGGGCGGCGACGTTCCGCGAGGGCGTCGGGCTCGCGGGCCGGGCGTGGCGGGCGCGGGACCTGGTGTTCGTGCCGGACCTCGGCGAGCTGACGGACTGCGTGCGGGCCCCCGCGGCGCAGCGGGTCGGCGTGAAGTCGGGCGTCTGCCTGCCGATCGTCGTCTCCGGCCAGGTCGTCGGCACGATGGACTTCTTCGCCACCACGACGCTCGAGCTGTCCCAGGAGCGCGCCGACGCGCTGCGCAACACCGCCTTCCTCGTCGCGCAGGCGCTGGAGCGGCACGCGGGTGCGGCGCGGCTGCGGACCGCGGGCGAGGAGCTCGTCACGTCCATCCAGGAGGTCGAGCGCAACGTGCTCGCGGCCACCACGGTCGCCACCGACGGCCAGCGCATCGCCGAGGGCGCGAACCGCGAGGTCGCCGGGCTCGGGGTGTCGAGCGCCGAGATCGGCCAGGTCGTCACGGTCATCCAGGGCATCGCCGCGCAGACCAACCTGCTCGCGCTCAACGCGACGATCGAGGCGGCGCGCGCGGGGGAGGCGGGCCGCGGGTTCGCCGTCGTCGCCCACGAGGTCAAGGAGCTCGCCAACGAGACGGCCGCGGCGACCACCCAGGTCAGCGACAAGGTGCGGACGATCCAGCACCAGGTCGACGGGGTGATCGCGTCGCTGGCGCAGATCGGCGGCGTCGTGGAGCGGATCAACGAGACCCAGCAGACGATCGGCGGGGTCCTGACCGAGCAGGTCGCGGTCACCCGCGCGATCCTCGACTGACCCCGCGGGCGACCGCGCTCTGGGTGGAAGGTCTGGCCGGACACGCACACGGCTGTCTCTTCTCCACACCTTACGCTGCCGACGAAGGCCGTGGAGTGTAGATCTC